>NZ_DASQIX010000054.1:0-48971 GCF_035631355.1 Alloacidobacterium sp. | reverse complement strand
CCGACCGCTCCCAGCGCGACGACTGCGCCGTTGAAAGTGTCGCCGTCTTTGGCGCGCGAAAGCGTGGCCAGATTCCCGTCGGCGGTGACGAATTCAATGGTGGAGACGGCGGTGCTCAGGTTTCCGTTGTGAATACCCGATCCGTGAGTACCGGTTGAGCATGCGCCAACGACGGTGATGTGCGGAAGCGAGGCGAGGTTGTGAAGCGCATAGCCGTGGGAGTCGAGGTAAGGAGCGAGCTTGCCGTAGCGAACGCCTGCGCCTACGGTGACGGTATGCGCCTTATCATCAATGGTCATCTCGTCGAGATGTTCGAGCGAGACTTGGTTCGCGTTGCTGTCGGCGATAGCGTTGAAGGAATGGCGAGCGCCGAGAGCACGGAGCTTGTCGCAGCCTTTGACTACCTTCTGGACTTCTTCGACTGAAGTTGGCGAAAATAGCCGGTTTGTCGAATAGGTGAGATTGCCGGACCAGTTGGTGCGCGGGACTGCAGGTTGGCTTTGTTCAGCGGAAACGAGTCGGAACAAGGTGGCTCCACTGAGTAGTATGCCGGAAGTCTTGAGGAAGTCGCGCTTGTTCATGTTGGGCAACGTTGTATCACGGGGTCTGGGATTATGGCGAGATGGGGTGAGGTTTGTAGTCGCTCACCTCTCGCTGCACGAGGAAGGGTACCCATTTTCGTGCCACGATGGGTCTTTGCCGCCCAGGTCGTGCGTCCAATGTAGCGGACGTGTCAATGGGGGCCTAATGAGCAAGTTGTTGCGGGTTCGCGTGGTTCTGATTTGTTTTCTGGTTTTTCCTTTGCAGCATTTCTCAACGCAGCCGGCCGCAGCGCAGGCAGCCGCCGATTCAGACGGGAAGAAGCTTGTGCCGCGCACGCCAGAAACTGTAGAGAAGGCGATGCAGGCAGAGCGTCATATCAATCTCGATGTAGTGGCAACGGACTCAGCAGGTCGGTCCATGCCCGGGCTGCAGCAGCAGGATTTCACGATTCTGGACAATAACCAGCCGCAGAAGATGGCATCATTTGCTGCGTTGCAAGGACCAACGGCTGACCCTCCGGTGGAAGTGATCCTGCTGATCGATCTGGTGAACACGGGCTTTTCGCGGGTGGCGTATGAGAGGCAGGAGATTGACAGGTTCCTGCGTCAGAACAATGGGCAACTTGCTTATCCGATGACACTGGTCGTGTTTAGCGACACGAATACGGACATGCAACCACAACCTTCACGTGACGGAAACAAGATGGCTGACCTCCTGAGTTCAACCAACTCCTCGCTACGGATTATTGGCAGGTCGGCAGGCTTTTATGGCGCGGAGGAACGGCTGGAAAAATCCTTGAATGCTCTGGATAAGCTAATCGCTTATGAGGGCCCGAAGCCGGGCAGGAAGATGGTGATCTGGATCAGCCCTGGATGGCCGCTGCTCGAAAATCCTAATGTGCAATTTGACGCGAAGGCGCAGCAAGCTTTTTTTAACTGGATTTCGGATTTCAGCAACTCGCTGCGTCAGTCGCGCATGACTCTGTACGCTGTCGATCCGGTCGGAGCGGGCGAGGGCAATATGTTGGGCATGTTTTACTACCAGAGCTTTTTGAAGGGTGTGAAAAAGCCGAGTCAGGCTGGATCGGGCAATCTGGGGCTGCAGGTGCTGGCAATGCGCAGCGGCGGACGCGTGCTGAATTCGAGCAATGACCTGACGAGCGAACTCAACTCATGTGTGGCCGATGCGGGAGCTTATTACGAAATGTCGTTTGACGCCGCACCTTCAGACAAGGTGAATGAGTATCACGAGCTGACGGTGAAGATTGACAAGCCGGGCGCGAAGGCGCGGACGGATGCCGCTTATTATGGGCAGCCTTAGTAATACTTCGAGAAAAGCAGATCCTTCGCTCCGCTCAGGATGATGACCTTCCTTTGGTGGCGAGATGTAGTGATTACGTCTGTAAAATCCCAACATTGAATTTTGGAACGTCGGAGTTGAGTGAGGCGGCCTCGAGGGCCAGCATCAGGGCTTCGCGCGTTTTTGCCGGGTCAATGATAGCGTCTACCCAGAGGCGGGCAGCGGCGTAACGGCAGTCGGTTTGCTCTTCATAAGTGGCTTTGATGGAGGCCAGGAGTTCCTGTTTTTCCTGCTCGCTTAGTTTTTTGCTGCCGCGTTCGAGCTGGCGGATTTTGATTTCGACCAGAGTGTTGGCGGCGGATGCTCCGCTCATGACGGCATAGCGGGCGGTAGGCCAGGCGAAGATGAAGCGCGGGTCATAGGCCTTGCCGCACATGGCATAGTTGCCCGCGCCGAATGAACCGCCCACAATAACGCTGATCTTAGGTACGGTTGAGTTAGAGACGGCGGTGACCATCTTGGCTCCCGCTCGGATAATACCGCTCCATTCGGCATCGCGGCCTACCATAAAGCCATTGACATCGTGCAGGAAGATGAGGGGGACGAGGTTCTGGTTGCAGTCCATGATGAAGCGCGCGGCTTTTTCGGCGCTTTCGGAGTAGATGACGCCGCCGAATTCGACGCGCTTTTCGCCGGTGTGGCTGGTCTGGGGCTGCGGCGTTTTCTGGTTGGCGACGATGCCCACAGCGGTGCCTCCGATGCGTGCATATCCGCAGATGAGGGTGCGGCCGTAGTCGGGACGGTATTCGTCAAACTCGCTGCGGTCTGTGATGCGGGCGATAAGCTCGTGCATGTCATAAGCATTCGCCGCGCTCTTTGCGGGATCGGGGTCGAGCAGGGAATAGAGATCATTGGCGGCGTATTTTGGCGCGTCTTTTTCGATATCGAACTTCGTGCGACTGAAGGGAGCTTGCTTACTTTCACCGAACTTCGAGACGAGCGAGCGCAGGCGCGCGATGCAGAGATGGTCGTTCGGCTCTTTGAAGTCGACGGTGCCGGAGATTTCAGAGTGCATGGCCGCGCCGCCCAGTTCTTCCGCTGAGTACTTCTGTCCGATGGCGGCCTGCACGAGAGCGGGTCCGGCGAGAAAAAGGCCGCTGCCTTCCGTCATGAGGACGTGGTCGGTCATGACGGGGAGGTAGGCTCCGCCGGCGACACACATGCCCATGATAGCGGTGACTTGCGGGATGCCCATCGCGGACATGACGGCGTTGTTGCGGAAGATGCGTCCGAAGTCGTCCTGGTCGGGGAAGACGTCTTCCTGCAAGGGCAGGAAGACCCCGGCGGAATCGACGAGGTAGAGCGTGGGAATGCGGTTTTCCATCGCGATGGTTTGCGCACGGATGACTTTCTTGGCCGTCATGGGGAAGAAAGCTCCCGCTTTGACCGTGGCATCGTTGGCAATGATCATGCAGAGACGTCCGGCGACGCAGCCCAGACCAGTGACAACTCCGGCGGATGGCGCGCCTCCCCACTCGTCATACATGTCAAAAGCGGCGAAGAGGGCCAGTTCGAAGAGCTCTGTTTCGGGGTCGAGGAGCAGCGCGATGCGCTCGCGGGCGGTGAGACGCTTCTTGGCGTGCTGCGATTGAATGGCTTTTACGCCGCCGCCTTCACGGATTTGCGCTTCCTGATCATGAATGCCGGCGAGGAGGGCCATTACGCCCATCGCGTTATTGCGGGTGCGGTGGTTGTTGGGGTCGAGTTTGGAAGCGAGGGCGTTGTTCAGTTTTTGGTCTGGGCTGCTCATAGCAAACTGGCAAGAATAGCATTTTCAGGCTGTCACAGGTTGATTGTGGGAGCAAGCGCTGTCCGGTTTTCAGGCTGCTATGATTGACTTTCCGCATCTTGGAGACGCTTTGAATGATGGCTGAATTACCCTCGAATCAGCAGCCGAGAAAAGTGCTTCTGGTTGGCACGGACGTGCTTGTGGCAAATACAGTCTCGACGGTTCTGTCGGGATGGACCCTAATACGAGTGCACGACAATGATGCAGCGCTCGCGCTTCTGCAAAAAGACTGTGTCGACCTGGTAGTGACCGGAGAGCATACTAATGCCCACGAGGACATCAGTCTGCTCAGGAAGATGAGGCGGGTGTGGCCTCATACTCGCCTCATCATTCTTACCGACGAAAGCACTCCGGAAGATGTGATTGCGGCAATGCGCTGTCATGCCTTCAGCTTTTTCTCAAAGCCATACACGCAGCAGGCTCTTGGTGACATGCTGCGGCTGGCTGCCGAGGCCCCGGCATGGGACGACGGCATTGAATTGATTTCCGCAACACCGGAATGGATTGTTTTGACAGCCCGCTGCGATCTGGGCACAGCGGAACGGCTCTTTCAATTTGCTCACGAAGTAGCGGATTTGCCGGAATCGGAGCAGGAGAAGGTTGGGTTGGCGTTCCGGGAGATGCTGCTCAATGCCATGGAGCATGGCGGTCGTTTCGATCCCAGCAAGCATGTTGAGATTTCGTATGCGCGGGCGCGTCACATGGTCATGTGCCGGATCAAGGATCCGGGCCAGGGATTTTCTCTAAAGCAGAACCCCCATGCTGCCACCAGCAATCCTCCTGATGATCCTTTTCGCCACTTGAAGCAACGCGAGGCAGAAGGGATGCGCCCCGGAGGATACGGTATGTCCATTGCCAAGCAGATGTTGGATGAGGTGATTTATGGCGAAAAGGGAAATGACGTGCTGCTCATCAAGTATCTCGATATGACGCCTGCTGAAAAATAACTCCTACTCCTTACTGGTAAAAATTGCTTTCGGGCATATGGCATGCACTCCAACTTTGCCATCGACCAGCTGCGTAATATCTACATCGACGGCGACGCTGGTGAGCATGTAGGCTTCGTCGCGGGTGAGGTGCTTTTCCGTTACGAGGAAGTCGATCATGTTGCGGACGGCCATCTCGGTTGCAGCCTTCAGATCTTCGTTGAAGCCCATGGCAATGTAAGCGGTGGGTGTTTCGGCGCGCGGCCATAGCAGATGCTGGTCTTTGTGCACGATGAACTGGAAGGTTCCGGTGAGAAAGGTTTCCATGGCGGTGATGTCGACTTCGCCGTTGCCTTGCCCAGCGTGGCCGTCGCCCACTTCAAAGAGCGCACCTTTGGCGTGAACGGGGATGTAGAGAGTGGTGCCGGCGACGAGTTCCTTGTTGTCCATATTGCCGGCGTGCATCCATGGCGGGGCGCTGTTGTAGCGGCCCGCTGATTCGGGCGGGGCCACGCCCATGCTTCCGAAAAACGGGTGCAGCGGGATGTCGATGCCCGGCGCGAAGTGCGCGATCATCTTTTCGCGGTCGAGCGGAATGACACGGTTCCTGCCGTAAGGGAAGTCGTCGGGCAGAAAACCGCGGCCCACGCCGAAGGAGTTCACGGCGTAGGGCACATTGAGTTCGGTCTTCAGGATGCGGACTTCCAACACATCGCCCGGCTCGGCTTCTTCGATGGCAATGGGTCCGCTGAGAATGTGGCCACCGGGACCTTTGTCGGTGACCTTTTCGTGCACATCGCGGAAGAACTGCGGAATGTCCGCGGGCTTGATGCCAAGTTGTTCGAGACGCTCAGGCGACGGGCAGGCGCAGGAGGTTTCGACGCGGACCGTGTCGCCGGAATGGATGGTGAGCACCGGCTTAGCTTTGGCCGAATAGTATCCCCAGACGACAGTTTCGGGGCTGGCTTTGAGAGTGAAGTCGTTAGCGAAGCAGGCAGGAGTCAGCGTTAAACCTAAGCTGGCCGACAGCAGCAGAAGGCGCTTTTCCATGCGCCATCCTAGCATGCGTGTCTGCGTGGTCCGCCTGCTGTTTGCAGCGATGGAGCGCGGCATTCTACCGCTTCGGCGAATGTCTACAGAAATTCTGTATCCGAAAATATATGTACATACATCTAATTGTTATGAATGAATCCAGACTGCCTTCGCTTCCTTGTCTATGCGCGAGCTTCCGCCGGGCGGCGCGCGCTCTGACCCAGCGCTATGACGCGGCGATCCGTCCTCTGGGGCTGCGTGTGACGCAGTTCACGATTCTGCAGGCGCTCTCGCTGACGGGGGAAGTTTCGCAGGGCAAGCTTGGCGAGATATTGGCGCTGGACAGCACGACTCTTACTCGCACGCTGGATCATATGCGCAGGGCTGGCTGGATTTCCCGCCGGCGCGGCGAAGACCGCCGGGAATGGCGGCTGCGGCTGTCCGCTTCAGGACGCAATCAACTCGATCGAGCGCTGCCCACCTGGAAGGAAGCGCAACTCCACATGGCCGGCCGGCTTGGAGACAAGCTCTGGCAGGATGCTTTCCACCTAACCGGTAAGGTCGCAGACCTCGCCGTTGCTTCAGGAGATTTGTCATGAATAAGGAGATGTATCGCAAGCTCACATCGTGGTTGATAGCCGCGTGGTTCATTTTTGCGCTGTTGGCATCATCACTTCATTTATTTCAGGTTTCGCCAGGCGCGCCTCCGGTTGCGTTTGGATCGGCGGCGCTGTTGCCCATCATTATTTTCATGGCCTGGTTCAGTGTTTCACCCAGCTTCCGGGCCTTCGTGCTGGGCCTGAATCCCCGCACCCTGACCATGGTTCAGTCGTGGCGAATTGCGGGATATGTTTTTCTTGTTCTCTACGCATATGGAATTCTTCCCGGCGCCTTTGCCATGCCGGCGGGGTGGGGCGATGTTGCGATTGGAGTGACTGCGCCGCTAATCGCCTTGAAGCTGGTTGGCCGCTCGCACCGCGCCGGGTTCATCTTCTGGCAGATTCTGGGCATGGCCGACCTGGTGACGGCTCTTGGCTCGGGGGTAGCGACAGGATTTCTGGGCCATAATTCAGTAGCGATGGCCCCCGTGACAGTGCTGCCGCTCAGCCTGATTCCGACTTTTGGCGTGCCGCTGTTTTTCATCTTTCACATCATCTGCATTGCTCAGGCGAAGCAGTGGCGCGAATCTGTAGATGTTCCGGCAGGAAGACCTTTGGCCAATCCAGCAGTCTGAGACTGCAAATTGAGAATGCCTGATATCCGGTATGAAGCTAACGGTCACAGAACAGCGCATCTGTGGCCGTTTTCATGAATCCTTCCGGCGGGAAATACGTCTCAATAAGAGCGAATCAAAAGGGCCAATGGAGACCAGGGATTGCGATCACTTCTTTTGCCGGTATTTCTTGTGCTGGCCTCGGCATCATTTGCTCAGTTGAGGCAGCCGACCGGCATATCAGCCTTGTCTGTCAGCCTTCCGGATGCTCAACAGACGCAGACAAACGATGAAAAAACCGCGAAAGAAGCCACGACGGACAGCCAGAAGCCGCCTCCGCAGCCGAAACGGATCCTGGGCATCATGCCCAACTACCGGGCGGTGAGCGCCGGGGTCATTCCGCCTCCGCCGACTCCGAAAGAAGCATTCAAAATTGCCACGAAAAATTCTTTTGACTATTCCGCTTTTGTTTTTGTAGGGCTGACGCCGTTGATTGCGGAAGGAAATGACAGCCATCCGCAACTGGGAAAGGGAGTTGGAGGTTTCTGAGCGTATTCATGGCGTGGGTTCGTCGATAAAACGGACGGCAATTACTGGGTGATCTTCATCCTGCCGACGATCTTCCACGAAGACGAGCGCTACTACGCCATGGGCAGAGGGTCGTTCCTGAAGCGCTTCGGGTACGCGGTAACGCGCGTGGCTGTCACTCCGGATTACAACGGGCATAACACGATGAACGCGTCTGAATTGCTTGGGCGCGGCATTGCGCAGGGAATATCTCTCTCTTACTATCCAAGCCAGACCCGAACAGCGAGCGAAATTGCCAGCAAGTACGGCTATGCGATCCTGCGCGACGCTTCCACGAATGCATTCCGCGAGTTCTGGCCGGACATCGCCGTGCATGTGCTGCACCGCCATCCGTAACAGTGCCTCAAGTTAGATTTTTACGGTGACGCGGTTCCCATTGCCCCCCGCTGTCTTACATAGTTGCCAGCCAGTCTGTTTTGTGGATCAGAATTGAAATAGGAGCGGCAGATGTGGTCTGAAGTCCTTGGATTGCTTGCGGCGGTGGCTGTCGAATTCAATTTCGAGAAGAGGTTTTTCTCCTTCTCGTGTTGAGAGAATTCCGTTCTCCATCACGGCGCGAGCCGCAGCAGAGAGAAGCGGCACGGGCGTCGTCAGTGTCAAGCCAGTTATCTCACGAATTCCGATTGGGTGCTCGATAAAGTGCTCTTTGCGGTGGGAGCGTCGCATGAAGCTCATGTAAACCCACATCGGTTCCGTGATTTCCGCCTCCCCAATGTGCATACAGAGCGGATCGTCTAAATAGACAGGCCGATACTCCCAGGTGGGAAAAGGCGGCTCTTCGTCTCTTGGATCGATGGGGCGAAGACAGATGCCGAAAGGTGAAGCTGCTCCATCGCGTCCTGACCAGCGCTCCCACAGCTTGCTGCACCGTGAGCGCGGGTTTTGGGCCTCACCTGTGTCGCTTACCCAGAACAATTCAATCATGGCGTTGGCAAGGGAAAATCGCCGGCATGCCGTTCCCTGACCGGGATGCTGATTAGGAGGGCCCTCGCGCAAGCCGAATTGAACCAATTCTTCTGCTTCGGGAGCGCCCGGAGCGGTACAGACGAAGAAGTGGTCCAACTCAATGCGCATGGCCGACATTTTAGTGCAGGCTGTTACGGGGAAGTTGATGCGATTCCAGCCAGTCCCAGCGCCTCGGCATTCTTCTGCATGGCTGCGATGCAAAAGGCGATGTGCCCGTCGAGGAGAACACCCAGTTCTTCTGCGCCTTTGATGATGTCGTCGCGGTTGACTCCTTTGGCAAAGGCTTTGTCTTTCATCTTTTTTCGCACGCCCGCGGCTTCGACATCGTGGATGGATTTTGTAGGCTTGACGAGGGAGCAGGCGGTGAGGAACCCGGCGAGTTCGTCACAGGCAAAAAGCGCTTTGGCGAGATGTGTTTCGCGGGGAACGCCGGAGTATTCGGCATGCCCGAGGATGGCTGTCCGGACCGCTTCGGACCAGCCCTGTTCGGTGAGGATTCTGTTGCCAACGAAGGGATGCTCCTGTTGCGTGGGATATTTTTCGTAGTCGAAGTCATGCAGCAGCCCGGTGACGGAATAGAGTTCGATGAAAGCGTCGCGCTCTTCGCCTGAGAGACCCTGCGCGTCGGCCTCGTGCTCGCCATAGGCGCGGACACATGTTTCTACTGCAAGCGCGTGTTTCAAGAGGCTGGGGGATTGCGTGTACTCATTCAATAGAGACCATGCGCGCTGGCGCGAGTAACCGTTCTGGTTCGGCATAGCACCTCATTTCGGTTTTTGTGCCTTTAGTTTAGGGTTTCTTGGGGTCGAATCACAGTTTTCACTTGACAACAAAGATACCTTTTCTGCATGGTAAACGAGAGTTGGCAAGATTCCGGCATACAATGCCGGGCGCTTCCCAGCTAGGATGCCCAGCTCTGGCCTCCGTAAAACTGATTATGGCAACAACCCTGGCAACCGTTGAGGCACGCGAGGTACTTCGTTGCGAACACTGCAGTCTGGTGCAATTCCGCACGTCGAATTCCCTGTGCAGACGCTGTCACAAGCCCCTCGAAATTGAAGAACCGGAACCACTCGTCCCGCAACTGGTGACGGGGACGGGCGCGCCTGCTGCTTCCGGAGAATCCGGTCTCGACGTTGCGCACGCGGTGCGGGAAATTCGGCGCGGCCGCAAACTGAGCCAAAGGCAGCTTGCCGGACGTATGCAGGTACCGCGCACCTATATTTCAAAGATCGAAAACGGCAAGGCGGTGCCCACGCTTTCTTCGCTGGAGCGGCTGGCGACAGCACTGGAGGTAGACATCTGCGACCTGTTACGGGATGCGCGAAGCCGCCGGTTCGAAGAAGCGTCCGCGATTCTGGCCGATCCGTTTTTGAAAGAGATTGCGCCTTATGTGCGGCATATGGACGCGTACAACAGGTCGGTTTTCCTCAACCAGGTGCGCGACATGGCTATAGGACGGCGGCGGCTGGCTTAACATCTTAGCCTGCGCAAATTGCAAGCTTTATTTTGCAGGGAAACTCCGGCGGAGGGATCGGGTTCTTACTAATGTAAGGCGACATGGCCAACAAGGATGTCGTAAGGTGAGAACAGAAATGATCCCAAGATCAACGTTGTACAAATTAAGGGCGCAATTCAAGACGCCCGTACAGTTTCTTCAGGCTTCAAGGCTTCAGGTATTTTTGGCAGCGTGCTTTGTGACGGTCCTGGTGTTCGCTGGCAGCGGAGATCTGCTGGCGCAGGATGTTCCCCCGCCTCCCCCTGACTCTTCACAACAGACACAGCAGAACAACCAGCAGTTGCCGCAGTATGGCGCGCCCGTACCGGAAGACAACGGCGCAGCACCGCAACAACAGCAGCAAGAAGAATATCCGCCACAGCAAGGACAGGCGCCTGCACCGCAGGGGCAACCGCTCAGTGCCGAACAACTGGACCAATTGGTGGCTCCTATCGCGCTTTATCCTGACGCGCTAGTGGCACAGGTGCTGGCGGCATCGACTTATCCAACACAGATAGTGGAAGCAGAGCAATGGCTGCAATCGCAGGGCAATGCTCCAGCCGACCAGATTGCCGCGGGTGCGAATGCGCAGCAGTGGGATCCAAGCGTGAAGGCGCTGACGGCGTTTCCGTCGGTATTGTCGCAGATGGACCGCAATATGCAGTGGACGACCGACCTTGGCAACGCGTATTACAACCAGCCTCAAGACGTGATGGACGCCGTACAGCAGATGCGTCAGCGCGCGCAGCAGTCGGGCAGTCTGCAATCGACGCCGCAGCAGACGGTAAGCGACGATAACGGCGAGGTGGAGATTCAGCCGGCCAATCCGGAAGTGGTGTATGTGCCGGTGTATAACCCGTGGGTGATGTATGGACCACCGGTTGTGGCGTTTCCGGGCTACTATTATCCGCCGCCGCCGGGCGTCTTTTTCGGTATTGGATGGGGCTTCCGCATCGGCTTTGGCTGGGGTATCCCGATCAGGCCATGGGCACCGTGGGGCTGGGGATGGCACAGCTGGGGCTGCGGCTGGTACAACCGCACGGTCGTCTATAACCGGACTACTTACATCACGCGTAGTACTACGGTCATTAACCGCGGATACAACCGTCCTGGCGGGCCTCCTGTGCAGCTAGCGGGACAGAGCGGATCGTTCACGAATCACCCGGGGTATTCGGGTTATGCGAGGAACGTGGCTACGGGTGCGCGGCCCGCGCCGAATGGATATGTCAATCGGCCGGGAAACTTCAATAACCGTCCGGCCCCGGCCAGTTTGAACAACCGCCCTGCCTGGCAGCCCACCTATAACCATGTGCAGCCGGGATATAACCGTCCTGCTCCGGCGAATGGGTATATGAATGGCAACCGGCCTGCTCCGGTGTCGTCTGGTTTCGGACAGCGGCCGGGCTATACTCCGGCTCCGACTTACAACCGGCCCACCTACAATGCGCCGCCATACCGGCCCTCGGCTCCGCAGAATTACAGCCGACCGAGCTACAGCGCGCCTGCATACCGGCCGCCTGAGAACTACAGCCGGCCTGCGCCACGGATGGAGTCAGCGCCTCACTATTCGGCTCCGCATACTGAGTCCGCTCCCCACTATTCGGCTCCGCATGGAGGTGGTGGAGGCGGCGGGGGCAGTCACCACCACTGAGTAGCTTCAGGCTGTCTTCACACAGGCGCACTACAATCGGGAGTGACCATTGGTTGATTGCGATGGTCACTCCCCTGTGCTACGGTCGGACAAGAGGACTGATTTGAACCGTATTCATGAGCTACCGCCGGAAGAGCTGGCGATCTACCGCCGTCTCGATCCGGAGCGCCTGCCGAAGCACGTCGCCATCATTATGGACGGCAACGGGCGCTGGGCGGGGAAACGCAGCCTGAAGCGGTTTCTTGGACACCAGCAGGGCGCTGAAGCGGTGCATTTTGTCGTGGAAACGGCATCGCGCATCGATCTGCCGTGGCTCACACTCTATGCTTTTTCGCTCGAAAACAATCTTCGTCGGCCCAAAGCGGAAGTCAATTTCCTGATGCGCCTGTTGAGCACTTACCTCACGAACAATGTGAAGCGGATGAATGACAACAACGTCCGCATCCAGTACATCGGAAGGACGCATGAGCTTCCGCACGAAGTGCAGGAGCGGATGCAGTGGGCGGCCGAGGCGACGCAGCAGAATACGGGAACCACGCTGACCCTGGCGCTCAACTATGGAGCGCGGTCTGAGCTGGTGGACGCCTTCAAGCGACTGCATGCGGAGATTCGGCAGAAGCACATCCACATTGACGATCTGACGGAGCAGGACATCCAGCGGCATTTGTATACCGCGCATATGCCCGATCCTGATCTCTTGATACGCACGTCGGGAGAGATGCGGATCTCGAATTACCTGCTCTGGCAGATTGCCTACACGGAGATTTTTGTCACCAGCAGGCTGTGGCCCGATTTCCGCGGCCTGCACATGTTGGAAGCGATTGAGGACTTTCAACGCCGCGAACGGCGCTATGGCGGACTTTCAGACGGCAGCGAGTCGGATGACGTGGCTTCACTGCCGGCGAACCAGTTGGTGGGGCGCTGATTCGTCATCGTCGAGGGCAACATAGCTCCTAAGTTTTCGCGCCTTTATTCAGGGAAGCAGGTTCTTCACTTCATTCAGAATGACAGCACCGTAACTCCTCACTGTGCCGCTCCGACCGGCACTCTCTGGGGCGCATCGAGGCTGACGCGCGCCACGTCGGTTTTCACTTTCAAATCGACCAATTGCTGATTTGGCTTTGTTCGCGTAGTGAAGCCGAGTTCGTACTGGTTATCGAGACGTTTGCTCAAATCTGAGAGGAACGGCTGAAAACTCACAGGATTGCTCAATCCTTGCCAATAGAGCTTGCCGCCTGTCGCCTGCGCAACCTGGGAGAGCAGGTTCTGTCCGGCATTGGTCTCGTAGTAGCTGTTGTCGAAGTGCCCGGTATCGCGGAAGAAAATCGAGTAGACGATCAGTCCGGCCTTCTGCGAGTCACTGATGGAAGCCTGCATGTATGGATCCTGGGGATCGTAACGTGGGCTGTAGCGGTCAACGCCGTCGGTAATCATCAGCACCTCGCGGCGGTTCTTTGGGTCTTGTGAAGGCCAACGCTTTGCCAGGTCGGAGAGGCAGAAGTACGGGCTGGCGCTGCTTCCTGGAGGTCCGCTTGCGAGACGAAGAGCTTTCGCGGCGAGTGCGTGGTCGGGGGTAAGGTTCTGGGCAAAGACGGCGCGTCCGTTCTGCATGTAGGCCACGCCAACCAGCGCTGTAGGCGGCAGCGACTGAATGAATTTCGCCAGATCATTCATCTGCAAGCCGAAACTGGAGCGTGCGGAATCGTCGATCAACACGACGAATTCAAGCCCGGCGCGGTCGCCGTGTAGGGACTGCCACTGAGTCACTGAGCTTTCTTTTCCATCGGCCCAGACTTTCAGGTTCTGCTGCTGCAGATCCGGTACTTCGCCGCTTTTGGGAACCACAGTCACAACCGTTTGCGCAGTGGCCGTGTCGCTCTGCCCCAAGGAGGGAAACGCGCATGCCAGCGAGCAGAGAATAAGGCCCGCGGCAAGAACCTTCAGCTTCGCCATTTTTCTTTCTCCCTGTTATTTAGACGCTCCGCGACTCTTATTCGACGCCCGCATGGGCAATGACCATGTATTCTTACGAACGATGAAACGTGTTCTTACCGCAGTCATTTTGATTCCCATGGTCTTGTTGCTGGTTTTTAAGGGCCCCTTCTGGCTGATTACGCTGGCGGCAGCAGCAGTTGCGGTGCTGGCTGCATGGGAGTTTCTGGCGCTCGCCGACGCTTCCGGCGCAAAAACTCCGCGCATCGCGGTGTTGTGCGGAATCGTACTTCTTTTCGTGTGTATTTTTTTTCGCCCTGAATACGCGACTCCGCTGCTCGGCTGCCTGAACTTTGCAGTGTTTATCATCTGCGCCTTTCGCTCGCCTCTGCCGCGCGTGCTGCCGGACACGGCCTATTCGGTTTTCGGCTTGCTGTATATCGGCCTGTCGCTGACGACGATTCCGTTGCTCAGCGCGCAGGAAAACGGTGACTCACTCCTGGTATTTCTGTTTTTTGTCGTGTGGGTTGGCGATATTGTCGCGCTGTATGTGGGGCGCGCTTTTGGCCGCAGGAAGCTCGCGCCTTCCATCAGCCCGAACAAAACATGGGAGGGCAGTATCGGTTCTGTCGCGGGCAGTTTGCTGGTTACTCTTTTGCTCATTTTTCTCGGCGGAGTGCTCACGCGAAACAACTTTGACTTGATTTCGTATCCAGGGCCGGTCTGGCGCTGGCTGGTTTTGGCTGTGCTGCTGAATATCGCGGCGCAGGTGGGAGATCTAATTGAATCGGCAGTCAAGCGCGGCGCGGGTGTCAAAGATTCCGGGTCGCTTTTGCCTGGACATGGGGGCATTCTCGACCGCATTGACGCATTGCTGTTGGCTGCTCCCGTGTTGTGGTGGGCGCAGCTGGCGCAGCAATGGTTTTAGGCATTGCATGCAGCGGACGCGCCAACGGAGCCATCTATACATTTGGCAACATCGACTTTTAGGTTGCTTCCGGCAGATAGTATGACTGCACTTCGTTCATTGTGCTGGGTTCTGAGATTAAATGACACATTAGCTTTAAAATCATTAAGGATGCAGATAGCTTGAAGCACATTGCCATTCTCGGCTCGACCGGCTCGATTGGGCAGAGCACTTTGAGCATCATCGAGAGTTTTCCTGAACGTTTTGCCGCGGTCTCGCTGGCTGCCGGGCGGAATGTGGATGCCGCGTTCGAGCAGTGTGTGCGCTGGCGTCCGCGTGTGGTTTCGGTAGCTACCGAGGAGTTGGCCTCAACGCTTTCGGTGAAGTTGAAGGCGGCGGAGGTGAGCGGGATTGAGATTGTTCATGGCACGGAAGGCACGGTGCGCGTTGCCACGCTGCCGGAAGTGGAATTTGTTGTTTCCGCCATCGTGGGCGTTGCCGGACTTGAGGCCACTTATGCGGCGGTCGAGGCAGGAAAGGCCATCGGCCTGGCCAACAAAGAAGCCATGGTTGCTGCCGGGGAGATTCTGACTGCAGCAGCACGGGCGAAGAAGGTTCCCCTTCTGCCCATTGATTCCGAGCACAATGCCGTACACCAGTGCATGAGGGCGGGGAGGAAGGATGAAGTACGGCGTATCTGGTTGACGGCATCCGGCGGCCCGTTTCGTACTTTGCCGCTGAGCGCGTTTGAGTCCATCACGGTGGAGCAGGCGCTGAAGCACCCCACATGGGTGATGGGGCGGCGCATCACGATTGATTCAGCCACGATGCTCAACAAGGGGTTGGAAATCATTGAAGCCTGCCGTCTTTTCGATCTGTCCCCGTCTACGATCAAGGTCTCAGTGCATCCGCAATCCACAGTTCATTCGCTGGTTGAATACATCGACGGCAGCATTCTGGCACAGATTTCAGTAACGGACATGCGGCTGCCGATTCTGTATGCCATGAGCTATCCCGAGCGTGTCGAGTCTGACCTGACCTTTGACATGGCTGCCTTGGGCCAGTTGAATTTCGAGCCGCCGGACTTTGCCCGTTTCCCTTGTCTTCGCCTGGCGTACGAGGCGGCAGAAAAGGGCGGCGCTCATTGCATTGCCCTTAATTCCGCAGATGAAATCGCGGTGGAAGCCTTTCTCGAAAGACGCATCCCTTTTACGGGCATAGCGCGTACAATAGAAGCAGTATTGCAGGCCACCCCCGAGGGCCATCCAGGGACGATCCAGGAAGTGCTTGTCTGCGACAGGCAGGCGCGTGAGACGGCCCGGGAGGTCTTGGTCAAAGCCGGACATGAAGTTGCTGCTCACCGGTTTTGACGCCCGCTGACAGGTTTTCTTTATACAGACATGCCTTTTGCTTTAACCGCGATTTTCTCCATGCTCGTTGTGCTCGGCATTATGGTGCTCGTGCACGAGTTCGGCCACTTTGCCGTCGCCAAGTTCTTCCGCGTTCGCGTGGAGGTTTTTTCCATCGGCTTTGGTACGCGTCTTCTCGGCTTCCGCCGCGGCGATACAGACTATCGGTTGAGCCTTTTGCCTTTGGGCGGCTATGTCAAGATGGCCGGGGAAAATCCCGGAGAAGAGCGGACCGGAGACCCGGGAGAATTCGCATCGCATCCGCGTTGGCAGCGTATTCTGATTGGACTGGCCGGCCCGGTAGCCAATTTCCTGCTCGCCTTTGTGCTCATGACCGGCTACTACATGATGCATAACGAGGTAGAGCAATACCTGTATGGTCCGGCCATCGTGGATTTCGTTCCCCAGAACTCCGCTGCAGCCCATGCGGGGATTCAGCCGGGCGACCGCATCGTCAGGTTCGACAAAGACGTGAATCCGACATGGGAGAAAGTTCGTATCCGGTCCGCGCTCGACGCCAATTCCACAGTGCCGTTTACGGTGGAGCGGAACGTCAACGGCCAGGCACAGCAATTTTCCAGCGATCTCTATTTGCTTGACCCGAGCAAGGGTCAGGATTTTGAAATTGAATCGCTTGGCCTGATTCCGCGTTACCAGAACGACCCTCTGAAGGTGCATGACATTCAGCCTGGTTTTCCTGCTGAGAAGGCAGGTCTCAAATCGGGGGATTTACTGCAGACCATCAACGGGCAGGCAGTTCATTCTGTTCCTGCCGTAATGGCGGTCCTACAGCAGGATAGCGGTCAGCTGGTCACGGTAAATGTTTTGCGCGGTGGTCAGCAGGTTACATTACAGATTAAGCCGATTTGGGCCGACGACGGGGTCGGACACATGGGTTATCGCCTCGGCTTCACGGCTTATCTGCCGCCTTTCCGCGTTGAACAACTGCCTTTTCCCGCGGCAGTGAGCCGCTCGGTTAGCTTTAATCTGCACAACTCGGGCTATATCCTCGACGTGCTGCACCGTCTGCTCACGCGGCGTTCGAATGTGCAGCAGTTGAGCGGCCCCATCGGTATTGCCCGCGACACTGGCGAAGCCATCACCATGCCCGGCTGGCAGCCGATCATCACGCTGATGGCGCTGATCAGTTTGAACCTGGGTATCTTCAATCTGCTTCCGGTTCCGATTCTTGATGGCGGGATGATTCTGCTGCTGCTGATCGAAGGAACGATTCGCCGCGATCTGAACCAGCAGTTCAAGGAACGCATTTACCAGGTTGCGTTTGTGGTGTTGGTGCTGTTTGCCGTCTTCGTAATGTTCAACGACGTATCGAAGTTCAGCATTTTTTCAAAATTGAAGCCGTAACCCGAATGCAATGTGAATTAAAGCCTGCTCCGCGCAGGCTTTTTTCTTGGTTAAACTCGAATCTGCATGACAGAACCCTCGACCATCACTGTGCGCGTGCGCTATGCGGAAACCGACCAAATGGGCGTCGTCTATCACGCCAATTACTTTGTATGGTTTGAAATGGGGCGTGTGGAGTGCCTGCGCCAGCTTGGCTTTGACTACAAGCAGATGGAAATTGCCGACGACTGTCATCTTCCAGTTGTCGAGGCGAGCTGCCGGTACAAGGCCCCGGCCCGCTATGACGAATTGCTGACTATCGAGACCCGCATTGTGGCTATGCGGTCGGGAATTGTCCGATTTGCCTATCGACTATTGCGCAATGAAGGGTCTCAGGTTCTGGCTGAAGCGCAGACGACGCATGTGGTTGTGGATGGCCAGATGCGGAAGCGGGTGCTGCCGGAAAAATATGCGACGGCGATTCGCTCGCGGTTAAAAGTAACTTCCGGCAAATAATTTCAACGCCGTTGGTTGATGTTGCTGCATGGCGTTCCATCTGTGGGTTAGAATCGTCGGCGGAGGATTTGCATGACGTTTGCTCGCACGTTTCTTCTCACCGGCGCAGCCCTGCTGCTGGTGAGCGGCTGTGAAACCGGGCGTACTAACAAGGCCCATGCGGCGTGGCAGCATGTTTCAGAAGAGAGCACGACCGGCAAACCGGATCTGTCCAAGGTGGCGTCGGCTACAGGACAAGTGCCGGTTCCAGGCTCCCCGACAGCAGCCGGGCCTGATGGTTTGCAGCCGCTGAATGACAATGAAGCACGGCAAAGTGTTGGAACCGAAGAAGGCCGTGCCACTCCTCCGCGGACACAGAAGAAGGATCCTTTCGAGCGGCAATAAGCTCTTACAGAACTGCTTTGCTTTATCGAATACCAGCAGGAATGAGCCAACCATTCATCAGCTCGGATTTCAATAACAGGTAGAACGCCAGGCTCTCGTTATCGACACGCTTTGCAGGCTCCCCGCGCGTTAGAGACATGGCCTGATCGCCGATGGTCGGGACCGCTTCGTCATCTGAACAAAGTTTTGCTGGCGGAGTGATGACCGGCAATGCGGGTAACGACGTGTCTGGGTTGCTGAAATCAAGAGCCAGCGCGAGATTTGCAATGTCGTTTGAAGAGTCGCGAGGCGTCAAAGGCTGTAACTGCCAGCGCCATTCGATGAGCTTCAGGACGGACGTATGATCGTATGTTAATGAATTGATGCGTGGATTGCCCGGATTGCCCTTGCTGAAAGGCGAAATAACCAGCACCGGCACGCGGCATCCGAGCAGAGTCTTGCCATCTACGATATCGGTATCCACAGCATTTGCCGCGGTGGCGCGTGGAGGGACGACGTGATCGAAAAACCCGCCCCATTCATCGCGGTTGATGATGAGCACGGTTTTCGACCAATCCGGACCGTTGGCTAGTGCCTCGACCACCTGGCGAAGGAAGATCTCACCGTTACGCAGATCTGCAAAAGGATGGTCGTCATTGCCCTCATCGAAAGTTGTGAACCATGGGTCCACGAAGGAGACTGCAGGCAACGTGCCATTGGCCGCATGCGTCAGGAATTCGGAGTGTGAAGCTGAAATACCAACGTATTTCAGCCCCCACAGCGCCAGAAACGGAACATTTGAGAAATAGTACTTGCAACTAATGCCGGCGCTCTGCAGCCGGTCCCAGATTGTGGGCAAGGTAGAAAGGAAGAGCGAATTATCCAGCCGGTCTGTTTGCGCGGAGTGTTGGAAGAACCGGTTTGGAAAGGTGGAAGACATAATGGACGGAAAATAGTTGCAGAGAGTGGTGTAGTTGCGGGCCAGTGTACTGAAAAGGGGTAAATCGGCTTCCTCGTAATATCCAATTGAGAATGTGTCATTTGTACCGGTGCGCAGCCAGGCGTCCATCTTTCCGGCGTTATATTCGGACCGGCCTCCGCTATAAGAATGATCCGGGTCGGCGTATGAGCAGCCAGCAAAGGTGGTTAGACGATAAGTTGCGTGCGTTATCCCGCTTTTGTCGGTATATTGCAGGCCAGCCTGGCTACCATTTGCATTGGGCATCCAGCCAAGAAGATGGTCAAAACTGCGGTTTTCCATCATGACGACAACGATGTGCTCAATCCCGGAGACATCTGGGCTCGGCAGCATTGGGTTGACTGTGTCTATCTGCGTCCCGCAAGAAGTAGCGGCGCCGGCAAGCGCCGCGCCGGATACGCCAGCCACGCTGCGAATGAAGTCTCTGCGATTGATGCCCATGGAGATTGCCTCTCCGCCGACAGTTTAGCTCTGTGCGAATGCTGGCGAGTGCTGCTCGATTGACGGGATGAAAATGGTGGAACGTCGGGTCAGGCCATTAAATGGCGTGATCGGACATTTTGCCGAATGAAAGTGACGGTGGATTCCAGCGGCGTTCCCGGGCCGAATATGGCCGCGACGCCCTGAGACTTGAGAAACTCGGCATCCTGTTCGGGGATAGTTCCACCAAGAACGACCAGAATGTCTTCCGCGTCGCGCTCTTTAAGGAGCGCCGTCACTCGGGGCACAATGGCCTTGTGCGCGCCGGAGAGAATGCTCAGGCCGACGCAGTCCACATCTTCCTGAATAGCGGCGTTGACAATCATCTCCGGCGTCTGGCGCAGGCCGGTGTAGATGACTTCCATCCCGGCGTCGCGTAATGCTCGAGCGATGACTTTCGCGCCGCGATCATGGCCATCGAGGCCGGGCTTGGCGACGAGTACGCGGATCGGAGTTGTGCGCTGGTCGGTCATGGAACTCGAAAGGATAGCACAAGCAGGGCACAGGGCTCAGTTTTATGCCTGAACAAATATGAGGCCCTGCGGGATTGCTCAAGAGTAGTGGAACTCATCTTGAGTCCTGAGACCTGTGCCCTATTTGTCCCTTGCCACTACAAAATCCGGCACCCAGAGCAGGGCGCGTTTGAAATCGGAGTCCGGCAGATCAGCGAGTGCAGTCCGCGCTCTTTCGGCGTGTTGGAAGGCGATGTTCATAGCGTAATCGACAGACTGGTTGCGGGAAAGGACACCGAGAATTTCGTCGTGGGTCACGCGATCGAAGTTCTGGTCGGTGAGCACCGTGAGAATCGCGTCGCGTTCGGTGGTTGAGCCATTTTCAAGCGCGTGAATGACAGGAAGCGTGGCCTTGCCTTCGCGCAGGTCGCTGGCCACGGGCTTGCCGAGCACGTCTTCGCTGGCGGTGAGGTCGAGCACATCGTCGACGATCTGGAAGGCGAGTCCGAGCGCATGGCCGTATTCGCCCATAGCTGCTTCCGCGCTGCCGTTCACCTTGGCGAGCACCGAGCCGAGGCGCATCGACACTTCAAAGAGGCAGGCGGTCTTGCGGTAGATGAGGTCGTTGTACTCGCGTTCGGTGACGGCGCGACCCAGCGTCTCCATCTGGAGCAGCTCGCCTTCGACCATCTGCTGCGTGAGGCTGATGAGCAGGTCCAGCACGCGGAAATTGCGTTCTTCGAGCGCGACGCGAAAGGCCTGCATGTAAAGCCAGTCGCCGGCGAGGACACATTTCGCGTTGCCCCAGGTGGTGTTGGCCGAGGGGCGGCCGCGGCGCGTGTCGGCTGCGTCAATGATGTCGTCGTGGACGAGCGTGGCCGTGTGGACCATTTCGACGACCGCGCCGAGGCGGACCATGCCGTTTCCGCAGTAACCCTGGGATTTAGCGGAGAGCAGCAGCAGCGACGGGCGAATGCGCTTGCCGCCTCCTTCGCGCAGATAGTCGGAGATTTCGGTGATGGCCTTGACCGAGGAGACGGCATCGTCGCCGAACTCGCGCTCAATGGCGCGCAGGTCGTCGTGGAGAAGGTCGAAGACCTCTTTTGCCGTCGCTATGGTCGTTGTACTCACTTGCCCTCTGTTTCGTGCTCAGACTGTGGTTCGTCTTTAGTTCGACCGGTAGTTCGTAAACTGCATGTCAATGCCGAGGTCTTTCGCCTTCAGCATCGCAATCACTTCCTGTAGAGTATCGCGATCCTTGCTGCTGACACGAACGGTATCACCCTGGATCGACGCCTGCGCCTTCTTTTTTGAGTCTTTTAGGATGCGGACGATCTCTTTGGCTTTCTCCGTCGGTATGCCCTGCTGAAGAGTGATTTTCTGGCGCACGCTCGATCCGGTTGCGGGCTCAACTTTGCCATAGGTGAGCGCCTTGAGCGAAATGCCGCGCTTGACCAGTTTATGGCCCAGGATTTCCTTTACCGCTTCAAGCTTGTACTCATCGGCGGAGGCGAGCTGAATGGCGTCATTGCCTTCAAGCTTGATTTCGGAGTGCGAGTCCTTCAGGTCGAAGCGCGCGCGCAGTTCCTTGCTGGCCTGCTCGATGGCGTTCCGCACTTCCTGTGTGTCCACTTTGCTTACGATGTCGAAGGAATTGTCTGCTGCCATAGCTTTCTACCTCGGATAGTACCCGCAAACCGCTGTCTTCAGTGTGCCATGTCCGGCGTAATACTGAAAAACCGGTAGAAGTTTTCCGTGGTGCGGGAAGCTACTTCGTTCACAGGTAGATTGCGGATTTCAGCCAGCTTTTCTGCGACTCCGGCGACCCACGCAGGCTCATTGCGCTTCCCGCGATTGGGTACAGGAGCGAGAAATGGCGCATCGGTTTCGACCAGCATACGGTCGAGCGGGACCCGGACCGCCACGTCGCGAATAGGCTGCGCTTTGGGGAAAGTGATGTTTCCGGCAAAGGAGATGAGGAAGCCGCAGTCCATCGCGCGCTTTGCATGGCTCCATTCACCGGTGAAGCAGTGCAGGATGCCGCCAAGGCCTATCGCCGCCCATTCGGTTTCGATCAGCTCCAGGGTGTCGTCCCACGCGTTAGTGCTGTTGTCCGAAGGGCGGCAGTGAATGATGATGGGCTTTTTGTAGGTCGCGGCGATTTCCATTTGTTGGCGGAAGACAGTCTTCTGCGCATCGCGCGGCGAGTGGTCATAGAAGTAGTCGAGGCCGATTTCACCGCAGGCGATAACTTCCCGTTCTTGCAGCAGACTGTCGAGTTTTGCCAGAGCTGCTGCGTCGCAGAGTTGCGCTTCGTGTGGATGGACTCCGGCGCTGGCATAAATGCGCGGTGTTTCCGGTTTGCCTGCATATTCGCGGCTTAGCTCAAGCGCGCGGTGCATCGTGTCCGGGCCTTCGCCGATGCCGATGGAGAGCACAGTGCGCACACCCGCCTGCCACGCTCGCGCGAGCAGGGTATCGCGGTCTTCGTCATAACGCGGGCTGTCAAGATGTGCGTGGGAGTCGATGAGCAATGGTGGCCTCAGTTTTGAAGGTGTACGGCTTCAGCCGTGCCGAACGATCCTGAATTTGAAAGGGCTTTAGCCCCTGAGAGAAAGTTCCCTCGGCGACTGAAGCCGCGTGAGTTTTGGTTCTTACGGCACGACAAAAGTCGCGCCCTTTCAAAGCCGCAGCTACTTCAGCCGCGCGCCGATTTCGACATCTTCTAAAAATCCAGCCAGCACCGGCTTGCCCTTTTCGCCAATGGATGCGGCGACGATCATGCCATTCGATTCGAGTCCGCGCAGCTTACGGGGCGCGAGGTTGGCGACGATGACGACTTTGCGGCCAATCAGCGATTCCGGCTCGTAGGCTTCGGCGATTCCGGCCAGGATCTGGCGCGTTTCATAGCCGAGATCGACTTCGAGGCGCAGCAACTTATCGGCCTTTGGGATGCGCTCGGCGACTTTCACCTGGGCGACGCGGAGTTCAACTTTAGCGAAGTCGTCGATGGTGATTTTTTCCGAAGTTATTGAAGTGGCATGCCCTGTGGCATGAGGCTCCTTTGGTCCACCGGTAATGTCATTCCGGATCGCTTCGGTGAAAGCCGCGACGGTGCTGCTTTCGCTGGTGGACTCGGAGATGGCGACGGCCAGGCCGTCGATAATGGATTCGAGCTTAGAGGCATGGTGCTCTGGGGCCGCTGGAGCCACAGGCTCAGCGGCTTCGGTTGCTTTTGCGTTCTGCTGTTCGATGTCCTGCATACGGGTGATTGCGTCCTTTTCTGCACGAGGAAAGACGGGGCCGAGTTCGCCGAGTTTGGTGCCGGGCTTCAGTCCTCCCCATTGAAGATTTTTCAGATCGGCTTGCTTGATGTCCCCGAGGCCAAGTTGTGCCCAAACCTTTGCTGCTGCGTCGGGCATGACGGGGTAGACGAGGGCTGTGATGATGCGGATGGCTTCGGCCGCTGTGTAGAGAATATTTCGAACATCAAGGGGAATATCGCGTCCTTCGGCTTGAGCTGACGCGGCGACCTTCCACGGTGCTGACGAGGTCAAATAGCCGTCGGTAAAAGCAATTAGAGCCCACACCTTCTCTAGTGCTCTCGAGAAATCAAGCTTGTCGAACAAGATGCTCGCTTCACGGATCGTTTCTTCAGCGATGTTCTTGACTCCGCTTCCTTCTTGTTCCGTTGGTGGAATCTGAACACTGCCTCGAATTATTCCGAAGCTGTAATCTTCTGAAAAGTAGCGTGCAATCATCGCGAACGTCCGACTTACAAGGTTCCCATAGCCATTCGCCAAATCACTGTTGTAACGCTGCACCAGTGCATCGAACGAGAAGCTTCCATCCTGGCCGAAGACAATTTCGCGCAGAAGGAAGTAGCGCAACACATCGGCTCCAAACAGGTCTTGTTCGCGATTTGGCAGTTCGGGCTTGAGTGCACCGAAACCTTCAAGAATCGTCTCAGCGCGCACGATATTTCCGCGCGACTTTGACATCTTGCTTTCTTCAAAGAGCAGCCAGCCGTGCGCGACGATGCTCTTCGGCAATGGCAGACCCGCGGCCATCAGGAATGCCGGCCAGTAAACGCAGTGGAACCGGCTGATTTCTTTGCCGATGATTTGCAAGTCGGCTGGCCAATATTTCTCGAACTTGCCCGGGTCATCGCTTCCGTAGCCTAGCGCTGTGATGTAGTTGGCAAGCGCGTCGAACCAGACGTAGATGACATGCTTCTCGTCGCCGGGAACGGGGATGCCCCACTTGATGCTGGTGCGGCTCACCGAGAGATCTTTGAGGCCGCTGCGCACGAAGGAAATGACTTCGTTACGGCGCGTTTCCGGGCGAATGAATTCCGGGTTGGCGTCATAAAACTCAAGAAGCTTACGCTCGAAAGCTGAAAACTTGAAGAAGTAGTTCTCTTCGCTGATGGTTTCGGTAGTGCGTCCGCAATCGGGGCATGGCGCTCCCGGCGGAACATCGACGTAAGCCTCGTCAAAGACGCAGTACTGGCCGGTGTACGAGCCTTTGTAGATGTAGCCGCGATCCTTGAGTAGGGAGAAGAACTTCTGCACAGCCTGTTTGTGGCGCGGCTCGGTGGTGCGGATGAAGTCGTCATAAGTGAGACCCATGCGGTCCCACAGGCCCTTGAATTCGGACGCGACCTTGTCAGTAAATTCCTGCGGGCTGCAGTTGGCTTTCTGCGCCGAGCGCTCGATCTTCTGGCCGTGCTCGTCGGTCCCGGTCAGGAACCAGGTGTCGATGCCCAGGGCGCGTTTGCGGCGCGCGACGGCGTCCGCCACGATGGTGGTGTACGCATGGCCGATGTGCGGGCGCGCGTTGACATAGTAGATCGGCGTGGTCAGGTAAAACTTTTCGGGGTTCGACATGCGCAGAAAATTTTCGGAGCTGCTCTTTTTATCTTAAAACAGCGGGTGCCCCATGTCTCGGAGAGACATGGGAGAGCTGTAGAGATCCTGCAAACCCACATCTCTTCGAGATGTGGGGCACCCACAGACTCTGCCTGTTAGAATCAAGCAGTCAATCAGCTATTTCGTCAAAGTTTGTCCCCAATTTTCCGGTGAACCCACGTGTATTTAAGAGAACAGAAGAAGCTGCTTGAACGTCTGCGCATTGTGCTGCGCGAGAAATTTCAAATCGAACTCGAAACGATTGCGATTGAGCAGCCGCCCGAGATCAGGTTCGGCGAGTATGCGCTGCCTGTCGCCTTTGAGCTGGCGCGCAAGCTGAAGAAGTCCCCGCGCAAGATCGCGGAAGAGATTGTGGCCGGGATCGCGCCATTGGAGGGCTTTGCCGGGTTCGAGGTCGCGGGCGCGGGGTATATCAACGCTCGACTAGATCGGGCAACTGCTGTGCACGATGTTGCTGCCGGTTCCGATGTGTCTGTGCTTGAATCGCCGGTGCACTCGCTGGTGGAGCACACGAGCATCAATCCCAATAAGGCCGCGCATGTGGGGCATCTGCGGAATGCGATTCTCGGGGACACGTTTGTGCGTCTGCTGCGGGCGGCGGGACAGAAAGTCGATGTGCAGAACTACATCGACAACACCGGCGTGCAGGTGGCTGATGTTGTCGTGGGGCTGACGCATCTGGAACGCAAGGATCTAAAAAATGTTCAGGATTTAGTACATGTATTTGAGCAGTTCAGGAGTAATAGTCCTTTTCCTGCAAGTTTAAATGCATTGGTTGAAAAATACCCTTTAACCTTTCTCGATGTGCAGCGACATGATGGGCGCATCGATTATTACTGCTGGGACCTGTATGCGCGGGTTTCGCAGTGGTATGAGGCCGATGAATCGCAGAAGCAGACGCGCAGGCAAATCAGGCTGGATACGCTTCATGCTATCGAACACGGTGGCAACGAGACGGCGCAAATAGGCGAATTGATTTCGACTGCGGTGCTGCGGCGGCATCTGGAGACGATGCTTCGGTTCGGGATTGAGTACGACCTGCTGCCGCGCGAAAGCGAGATCCTTCACCTGCACTTCTGGAACCTGGCCTTTGAGCAGTTGAAAGCCAAGGGCGTGCTCTATTTCGAGATGGAAGGCAAGAACAAAGGCTGCTGGGTGATGCGCCGTGCAGGGACTGCTCAGGCAGAGGAGGCCGAAGGCCCGGATGAAGATGCGAAGGTCATCGTGCGCTCAAACGGAACAGTGACGTATGTCGGCAAGGACATTGCGTATCACCTCTGGAAGTTTGGTCTGCTCGGGCGCGATTTCGCCTACAACAAATTCTTCGATTACCCAAATCACACCTGCTGGATTTCCGCCGAGCAAGGTGAGCCGGACCATCCTCACTTTGGCGGTGCGCAGGCGATTTACAACGTAATCGATTCCCGGCAATCCGATCCGCAGGCGAACGTGATCGAGGCGCTGCGCGGACTTGGCTATACCGAACAGGCCGACCACTATACGCACTTCTCCTATGAGATGGTGGCGCTGACGCCGCGCTGCGCAGAAGAGCTTGGTTACGAAGTCGCAGAAGAAGACCGTGCGCGGCCTTATATCGAAGTCTCAGGCCGCAAGGGTTTCGGCGTGAAGGCCGATGATCTGATCGACAAGCTCGTCGCAGCAACGCAAAAGGAAGTGGATAGCCGGCATCCGGAATTAAGCGCGGACGAGCGCGGGCGGATTGCGAAGGAGATTGCGGTAGGCGCGCTGCGCTATTTCATGCTGAAGTACACGCGGAATACGATCATCGCCTTCGATTTTAATGAAGCGTTGAGTTTTGAAGGCGAGACCGGGCCTTACATGCAGTATGCCGTTGTGCGTACCCGTAGCATTTTTCGCAAAGCCGGCGTCACTGCCGGGCAGGCGCTGGCGGATTTTTCTGACGTCGATGCTTCGTCTTATCTTACGGGCGAAGATGGAGACGGCATCTGGCAGGTGTGGCTGCGTGCGGCCAAGACGACCCTTCTGCTTGACCAGTGCATTGCTACAGCCGAGCCAGCGTATCTGGCAAAGCATGCCTTTCAACTGGCCCAGGAGTTCAGCAATTTCTATCGCAAGCACCACATATTGACCGAGGCCGATCCCAAGCGGAAGAAATTCTTGCTGGCTACAGCGGCAATCACTCAGCGCGAGTTAATTCGATCACTGGCTTGGCTCGGGATCAACGCTCCGGAAGTGATGTGAAAAAGGGGCACAGGTCTGAGAAAGACCCTGTGCCCTGACTCATGACTACTGTAATGGCTGACCATCTGCAGTAAGCAGCTGTATTTGCTGTTGGTCGTACTGCTTTACGCCATCGGGCAGAGGCGCATAGTTCAACATGCCCGCCGCGAGTTGTCCGTCATTAATGATGTACTGGATGAAGCTTTTCAACGCAGCCCGCTTGGCTTTGTCCGGGCCGTCTTTCGGAATGATGAGGAAAGTAAGGCCGGATATGGGGTAAGCGTCAGTGGCGGAAGCCGGTGGGTTCACAATCGGAGTGCGCGGATCCTGGGCCAACTGACTGCTGAAGGAATTAACGGAGGCAGTTGTAGACAGGGCTGTGGGAGCGATGAACTGGCTGGCCTGGTTCTTGATCTTCGCCACCGGCAAGTGGTTTTGCTGGGCATAGGTCAGCTCGACATAGCCAATGGCGCCGGGGGACTGGCGAATATTGCCGGTGACGCCTTCACTCCCTTTGCCTCCGAGACCGACGGGCCAGCTTACGGAATTGCCTTTGCCCACCTTCGATTGCCACTCAGGACTTACAGCTGAAAGATATGTGGTGAAGATGTTCGTGGTTCCGCTTCCTTCCGCGCGATGGGAGACGACTACCGGCTCCTTTGGCAGAGTCATGCCAGGATTATCTTTTGCTATCGCGGGGTCCTGCCAGTTTTTGATTGTGCCCAGGAAGATGCCCGCCAGGCTCTCAGGCGATAACTGGAGGGGCTGCTTGAGTTCAGGCAAATTGTAGGTAATGCAGACAGGGCCTGCCGATTCCGGGATCTGGATGACCGGCTTCATCTCACCAAGCTGCTGATCGGTGAGTGCAGCATCCGAGGCCCCGAAGTCGACGGTGCCTGCCTTGACCTGCTGGATGCCACCGCCGGAGCCGATGGATTGGTAGTTGATTTGTGTATTGGTATGGACGCGGGAGTAGTCCTGAATCCAGCGCGTCATTACCGGATAGACAAAGGTGCTGCCTGCGCCGGAAAGCGTGACACTTTCAGGGCCGCTGTTCGATCTGCAACCCGCAAGGATAACCAGGGTGGAAGCGACGGCTGTGGCCATCAATTTGCTTGCAACGGTAAAGCTCCGCACTTGAATCCCTCCTAGGAATATCAGTTGTTTGCGCCAGTGTAGATGGATGCTTTGAGGCAGGAATTCTTCACAGAAATTTAAATTTCCTTCTCTGATTTTTGCACAGCGACGGCTGGCAACACTTCCACAAACGAAGTCTTCCTACCGAATAGAGCACGTAACTTCCAATGGTATGCCAAAGAAGTGGAGGTATTCGGCATGCAGCAAACCCTGAAAGGTAAGAGAGTCGCGATTCTGGCCACGGATGGCTTTGAACAGGTTGAACTTACCGAACCGAAGAAGGCGCTCGAACAAGCCGGCGCAGCGACGGAAGTGATTGCGCCGAAGTCCGGAGAGATCCGAGGCTGGAAGTTCAAGGACTGGGGCGATTCGGTGAAGGTAGACAAAACACTCGAAAACGCGAAGACGGGAGATTATGATTTGCTGCTCCTGCCGGGCGGCGTCGCCAACCCTGACCATCTGCGCATGAATGAAAAGGCCGTGCGCTTTGTAAAGGACTTTGCCCAGTCAGGCAAGCCGGTTGCGGCCATTTGCCACGGTCCATGGACTTTGATTGAAGCCGGCGTGGTGAAGGGGCATACGATGACTTCATGGCCGTCGCTGAAAACGGACCTTAAGAATGCCGGGGCCAACTGGGTGGACAAAGAAGTCGTGATGGACGGCAATTTCATCACCAGCAGGAAGCCGGACGATCTTCCGGCATTCAGCAGAAAGGTGATTGAGGAAATTGCCGATGGGAAGCATCTAAAGGCCGCTTCTTAGCAGCTTTTTAGCTCCATTTTGAGCAAAAAACGCGCCAATTTGGCGCGTTTTTTGTGCTTTAAATTGCCTTTATTTTGCGTAGCTGCGGACCCACTCCACAATGCTGCGGACTGCGACCCCAGTCGGGCCTTTGGCGGCCCAGGGTTTGTTTTCGTCCTGCCAGGCCATGCTGGCGATGTCGAGGTGGATCCAAGGGGTGTCCTCTGCGAACTCCTTGAGGAACATTGCGGCGGTGATGGCCCCCCCGTAGCGGCCTCCACTGTTCTTGATGTCGGCGATATCGGAGCGGATCTGCTCGCGGTAATCGTCGTCGAGCGGCAGGCGCCAGAAGCGCTCGCCGGATTTTGCCACGGCATCACTGAAGATTTTGTAGGTTTCTTCGTCATTCGCGAAAACCCCGGCATTAACCTGGCCGAGGGCCACGGCGACAGCCCCGGTGAGCGTGGCGGCGTCGATCAGATGTGTTGCGCCGAGTTGTTTCGCATAGGCTAGTCCGTCAGCGAGCACGAGGCGGCCCTCAGCGTCCGTGTTGATGATTTCGATGCTCTTGCCCGACATGGCAATCTGCACGTCGCCCGGCTTCTGGGCCTTGCCCGAGGGCATATTTTCGGCAGCGCACACAATGGCAATGACCTTTACGGCTGGCTTGATCTGGGCGATTGCTCGCATGGCGCCAATCATGGCGGCGCCTCCGGCCATGTCGTACTTCATCTTCTCCATGTTGTCGGAGGGCTTGATGGAGATGCCCCCAGTATCGAAGGTGATGCCCTTGCCGACGAGGCCGAGAACGGGACCGTTGGCAGGCGCGGTCTTTGGCTCATAGGCGATGACAATGAGTGCTGGCGGCTCGTCAGAACCTTGCGTGACGCTCCAGAAGGCCCCCATTTTGAGTTCGTGGAGCTTGTCGGCCCCGAAGACCTCGCACTTCAGGCCGACTGCCTGTGCCATTTCCGCCGCTCTCTGACCCAGAATCGTCGGGGTCATGCGGTTTCCCGGCTCATTGACCAGGCTGCGAGTGAAGTTCTGAGATTCACCTATGATGACGCCTTCATTGAAACCAGCGTCGGCAGCTTTCTGGTCCGAAGCCAGGACGGTCAGCGAATCGATGCTCTGGTCTTTGCGGTCGGAGCGGTATGTGTCAGGGTCGAAGTCGGCTAGGATCGTCCCTTCGGCAATGGCGCGGGCGGTTGCGGCTGCGTCAAATCCGTTTGGAAGCAGGATGGCCAACTCGCGCAGCTTGCGCGGTTTGGCGAAGCGAACGGCAGTTCCAGCGGCTTTGCGAACATCGTGGGGCGTGGCTTTTGCCGTCTTGCCGAGTCCGATGAGGAGCAGGCGCGTTGCTTTGAGGCCCGCAGGCGTGTGCAGCAGAATGGTTTCGTTGCTGCCGCTGGCGAATTCGCCTGTTGTCAATACGTTTGCAGCAGCTTTCCTGATGACTTCGTCTTCGGTCAGGAGCGAGATTTCGGGCTTGGCGTCCTTGCCGGTGGCTGTATCGGTCGTAAATGCGACGAGAAGTTCGGTTTCAATGGCGGCAGTATTGCCGGTCTGGAGGGTGATCTTCATGTCTCCAGTGTAACCATTGCGTTAAGCCGACGAGCCCTATTCGCTCGCACTGGCATTTCAGTAATTGGAGGAAAGGTGGATCTCTACTTTGCCAATCTGACCGAATTAGCCAGTTTTCACGAGAACAGCAATTCATTCACGAGAAGGTCCCAGTTCAAGCGGAGTCCCTTCATGAGAGAGACGGCCAATTTCGATTCACTTGTTGCGATGACCGATGAGAGCGTCGAAAAACAGGCCCAGAATGGCTTCGACTTCTTCTTCTTTGATCGCCTTGCCGATCAAGAGGTCAATGCCGAGAGTGTTAGCAAGGGCGCCAAGGGCGGTTTCAGAGGCGAGAGTCGATACCGGCAGTTTGATCCCTGCGCCGCTATAGATTTCATCGAGAACAGCGCTGGTTGTGGCGAAGGCTTTGGTTTGCAATCCGGCCCAAACTTTATCTCCCGGTAGGGGTTGTGGTTTCACTCTTAGTGCACAAAGGGGAGCGCTGAGATGACTTCCGCAGTTGCGGACAATGCCTCGGCGTTACTTCGTTGTCGGCTCTTGCGGTATCGCTTCGCCGTCAGAGCGCGGATCAGCGCCGGCGAAGTTTACGTTGCGCTTGGTATCTCTTACTACGGCTTCACCCTGTCCTACCGAAAAGGAAAATGGCTCCAGCAGATGAATCTCGTGGCCACGTTTGGTTAGCTCTGCTCTCACGTCGGCAGGGATTGTGCTTTCGATTTCCACGTCGCAGCCTTGAAATGTGGGCTTGGTAAAGCGCGGCTGTTCGAGAGCGGCCTGGACGTTCATCCCATAGTCAACGACGTTGGCAACGAACTGTGCGTGCGCCTGCGCCTGGTTCCAGCCGCCCATGATCCCGAAGCCGATGTGGATGTCGCCCTTTTCCATGAAGGCGGGAATGATGGTGTGGAGCGGTCGCTTGTGTCCGGCGAGCGAGTTCGGAAGTCCCGGCGTAAGTTGGAACCCAGCGCCGCGGTTCTGGAAGGAGAAGCCCGTTCCCGGAGCGACCATTCCTGTGCCGTATCCGGCAAAGTTGCTCTGAATTAATGAAACGATGTTGCCGTCCTTGTCGATAGTCGAAAGATATATGGTTGTTTTGCCGTGCGCGTCGAGCTGCTGCTCGATGTCGGAAGGGACGACCTGGCAGGCGGCTTTATTCATGTCGATCAGCTTGGCCCGCTTGTCCGCCAGTTCTTTTGAGACCATCTGCTTGATGGGCACGGGCGTAAATCGCGGGTCACCGACATATTTGTACATGTCGGCATAGGCAAGCTTCTTGGCCTCGATCATGACGTGCAGCGCGTCAGCGGAGTTATGCCCATACTGCTGCATCGGGAAGTGCTCCATGATGTTGAGCATGGCCAGCGCGGCTATGCCCTGACCGTTCGGGGGCAGCTCGTATATCGTCCATCCGCGATATGTGGTTGATATGGGTTCAACCCACTCCGGTTGAAAATCGCGGAAGTCTTCGACGGTGTGCGTTCCGCCTTGCGCATCGAGGAACTTCACCATCGTCTCGGTCATCGGGCCGTTGTAGAAGGCATCTCGTCCGTGCTCGGCCACCTGTCGCAGGGAATTCGCCAGCGCTGGATTTCTGAACTCGTCGCCTACCTTGGGAGCGATGCCATTGGGTAGATAGGTCTCCTTGTATCCCGGCTGCTGCATCAGGCTTTTGGCCACCCAGTAACGCGCATTTCTTTCGGCAAGCGGAAAGCCATTCTGCGCGTAGTAAATGGCCGGGGCCAGCAACTGGCTGAAGGGCAGCGTGCCGAAGCGGCTGCGCAATGCGTCCCACCCGGCTACTGCGCCGGGGATATCGATCGTCTCGACGCCGATGGGATTGATATGGTCAACGCCGTGCGCCTTCAGGTAGTCGATGGTCAGCGCTTTAGGGGTCCATCCGCTGGAGTTCAGGCCATAAAGCTTGCCGGTCTTCGCCTCATAGACTATAGCGAACAGGTCGCCACCCATGCCGTTCACATAGGGCTGAACCACGCCCATTACGGCATTGGCCGCGATGGCTGCGTCTATGGCGTTGCCGCCTTCTTCAAGAATGTGCGCGCCTGCCTGCGCTGCAAGAAACTGCGGGGCGGCGACGATTCCCAGGTTCGTGACGACCATGGACCGGCCCTGTCCGGGGACGGAAGAGAATTCCTGTGCTGTGACGGTAGTGCAAATCGAGAGAATGAAAGCAGATGCGAGAGCGAGAAGCTTCATGACCATCCTTTCCGCGAACCATCATTGCATATTGAGCAGCTTTGCGACCTGAGTTAGAGAAGCGCGCAAAGAATTTGTCCAGCTATATGATTTGGTTTTCATTACGGCTTCTAAACCGAACGCCTATTTTCGTGTTCGGCGTTGTCGGAGACATTCCAAGTAGAAAATACGCATCTAAGGAAAGCGAATTGAGGCCTTCTCATGTCTGACGCTCAACTTACTTCCGTTCTCTTTCTGGTTTTGCTGCTGGTTGGCTTTGCACAGTTGCTTGGATATTTATTCACCAAGATGCGTCAGCCCAAGGTGGTAGGAGAAATTCTGGCTGGCGTCCTTTTCGGGAATGCGCTGCTTGGCCGGATGCCCGTTGTCGCGCACTTCGTCGACCATGTGACGCATCAGGGGAACATTCTGGACTTCCTATATTGGCTTGGCCTGTTGCTACTTATGTTTCTTGCCGGTGCTGAGACACAACAGCTATTTACGCGTGAAGAGCGCCGCGAAGTCGGCTGGCTGATCATCGTTGGCACAGGACTGCCGTTCGTACTCGGCCTGCTATTTGCTCCCTGGCTGATTCATCCATCATTGGAAGGGCCGAATGGAAACCGGCTCTCTTTGACCATCATTCTTGCCATCGGCGTCGCCGTCACCTCAGTGCCCGTGGTTTCAAAGATATTCGCTGACCTAAAAATTCTTCATACGCGTTTTGCGCGACTGGTCCTTGGAGTTGCTGTGATAGAGGACATCGCTCTGTGGTTTGCCCTGGCGATTGCAACTGCCGCGGCTGGTACTGCGGTCCTCCATCCCCGCCAAATGTCTTATCACCTTTTGAGTACAGTCGGCTTCTTCATGCTTGGCATGACCCTTCTTCCACGCGCCATCAAGAAATTCAACAAGGCGCGCTTCAATGTCCTCGCCAGATATTCCCCTCCGCATATACCATTGCTGTTCTTCTCGCCTATTGTGTGGTGGCAGGGGCTCTTGGCGTCAGCCTGGTATTTGCAGCTTTCCTCGCTGGGTTTGCTGTGGTCCACAAAAAACGCAGATTGTTTGCCGAAGCGCTCGACGCCATTGGGAAGGTGTCTTTCGCATTCTTCATTCCGGTTTATTTTGCGATTGTCGGATTAAAACTGGATCTCATCCGTGGCGTTTCGTTGTGGATGATGATTGCTTTTATTGGCGGAAGCTGCGTTATCAAAGTTCTTTCTGTATCGCTCGCAGGCCGTTTCGCGGGGTTTCGGGGACTTGATCTTTTCAATCTGGCTATTACTACAAACGCTCGCGGTGGCCCTGGCATAGTGTTGGCGAGCGTGGCATTCGACGCCGGAATCATCAGTTCCAAGTTCTACACCACATTGGTGGTAGCGGCTGTCCTCACGTCGCAGGTGGCAGGAGCGTGGCTGGATCATGTTCTGCGCAAAGGGTGGCCGCTTCTCAGGCCAATCGCCTCAGTTGAATCCGCAGTTACTTCGCCAGAACGTCCCTCAGTGGCTTGAATTTTTTCGCCGAAACCCGCGTTTTGGTTACATGCGCAGCGACGATGTGTTGAGATTTGTGGTTTCCCCACCTTAGCGCCAAACACGGGCGCTAAGATGGCCCCCCCGAGATCATGCCTCCGCGAAGAGAAAAGCAGGTCCTTCGACTTCGGCTGCTATGCAGCCTCCGCTCAGGATGACAATTTTATTTATTAGGAAGTCGCTGAAAAGGGGTGTCATTTGCCGCGGTTGCGGGCGATAGCGGCGCGGGCTTCTTTATCGGCTTCGCGGCGGCGTTCGGTTTCACGTTTGTCCCAGTCCTGCTTGCCCTTGGCTACTGCCAGTTCGCACTTGACTCGCCCGTTGCGGAAATAAAGGCGAGTAGGGATGAGCGTAAATCCCTTCTGCTGCGTCTTGGAAAGTAGTTTGCGAATTTCTTCCTGGTGGAGCAGCAGCTTGCGGGTGCGGAGCGATTCGTGGTTGGCCGAGCTGCCGTGGGAATACGGACCGATATGCGCGTTCAGCAGAAAGGCCTCGCCGTCCTTGATGATGCCATAGGCGTCTTTAAGATTGGCGCTGCCTTCGCGGATAGACTTGACCTCCGTCCCGTGGAGGGCGACGCCTGCCTCGAATTTGTCGAGCAGAAAGTAGTTGTGGCCCGCGGCGCGGTTGACGGCGGCGTCGCGCGTGCCGGATGCAACCGGGTCGCGAGGTTTGGATTTCTGCGGGGCGGCGGGAGCCACCTGATGGCTGGTTTGGCGGGCCATGGGTGCAATTCCACATGCTAGCACGCAGGCAGCAGGCGGGTATCCGGCTGCGTTGCGATGCTATAATCGGCCAACATCGTGGCATGAAAAAAAACAGGTTTTTAGCCCGGATTCCTTGCTCAAAACCGGCCCTGCGAGTTGCCACAAGAAACTTTTCCCTGGATGTGTCCGCTTGGAGTTGCATGAGCTATCGAGCCGCGAAACTGGCCTTCTTTTTTCTTGGATTTACCGTAGTTTTTGGCTTTTCCGCTACGGCGCATGCGCAGTCTGCAAAGCACTGGTTTAAGCAGGGTGTAGATGCTGAAGCCAAAGATGATGTCGAGACAGCCTACGAAGACTACTACAAGGCATACCAGAAAGACCCTAAAGACCTGCGCTATAAAACCGCCTATGAGCGGACGCGATTTTCGGCGGCTGCCTCGCATGTGCATCGCGGCGAAAAGCTGCGCGACCAGGGCGACGATACTGGCGCGTTGACCGAGTTTCTGCATGCTCTCGAAATCGACCCAAGCAATGAGCTGGCGCAGCAGGAAATCCAGGCGACGCGGGAGAAGATGAATGCGCCTCCGAACCAGCAGGAGACGCCGCTCTCGCTGAATGCCAATCCGGAATTCAAAGACATGGGCGGCCCGGCGGAGTTGAAGCCGATTTCAAATGAGCCGATCACGCTGCACATGGTGGAAGACAGCAAGATTGTCTACCAGACGGTAGGCAAGGCGGCAGGCGTGAATGTGCTCTTCGATCCGGAGTACACGTCGAAGCGTATCCAGGTGGACTTGACGAATGTGTCGCTGTACGACGCGCTGCGAATTCTTGGAACCATCTCTGGAACATTCTGGCGGCCCATTACCGCGAACACGATCTTTGTGGCGCAGAACAATCGCGGTAAACGAGCTGAACTGGATGAGCAGGCGGTCCAGACCTTTTACCTGACCAACGTTGCGCAACAGCAGGACCTGAATGATGTGCAGACAGCGCTGCGCAATGTGTTTACGACCGCCAAGCTGTATGCGGTGCCGAGCCAGAACGCCATCATAATGCGCGGCACACCGGATGAGTTGCTGCTGGCGCAGAAACTTATCAATGATCTGGACAAAGCGCGTCCTGAGGTCGTGATCGATGTGGCGGTGATGGAAGTGAACCGCGACAAACTGCGAACGATCGGCATTCAGCTGCCGCAGACTGCTACGATTAACTTCCAGACTTCGAACGCGAACCAGAGCTCAAGCTCCTCGTCATCATCGTCTTCCTCGTCGTCATCATCGTCCTCCACTCCAACCAATACCGGCACGTTGACACTAAATGACCTGGCGCACCTGAACGCCACGAACTTTGCGGTCACCATCGGGCAGTCGCAGGTCAATCTGCTATTAAATGACTCAGACACCAAGCTGCTGCAGAATCCCCGGGTGCGTGCGTCAGACAACCAGCAGGCAACTCTGAAGATTGGCGAAAAGCTTCCGGTCGCTACCGGATCATACCAGACGGGCGCAGCCACTGCGATTGTCAGTTCGCTGGTGAACACGCAATTCCAGTACCTGGACGTCGGCGTAAACATCGACATGAAGCCGACGGTTCATTACGACCGCGATGTGACCATCAAGCTGAAGATCGAAGTTTCATCACAGAGCGGCACAGTCAACCTCGGCGGCATCAACGAGCCGATCATCAAGAACAACAGTTCGGAGCAAACCATACGCCTGAAGGAAGGGGAAGCGAGCATTCTTGGCGGCATTCTTACGCGGCAGGACAACAAATCGCTGACCGGCACGCCGGGCCTGGCAGAGCTGCCGATTCTGCGTTGGATTTTTGGCTCAGAAACGCACGAAGTCATTGACGACGAGATTGTCTTCGTAGTGATTCCGCATGTGGTGAGAGCGGAACAGATTTCTCCCTTGAATACGCGGCAGATCGACACGGGTACGACGAACAACATTGAGTTGCGCCGGATTCAAGCCCCGATGACACCGCCGCCTTCGCAGCCGGTTTCGCAGAGCGATGGTCAGACTGTACCGGGCCAGACCGCTGTGCAGGCTGCGACAAACGCTGTAAGCCAGATGCAGCAGCAGGCGAACGCCGGTGCTCCGGTGACTTTCCAGTTGGCTGCTCCGCCGATGCCGCAGAAGGTAGGAAGCACCTTTCAGGTTGCGGTTGGACTCGCCAACGGACAGGATGTGTTTTCTGTGCCATTGCAGATGCAGTACGACACATCGAAGCTGAGCCTGATTAATGTTGATCTGGGGAATTTCCTCGGCAAGGACGGGCAGACGGTGGCGCTGGTGCATCGCGATGACAATGGCAACGTGACGATTTCGGCGTCGCGGCCGCCGGGGGCTGCAGGCGTGAACGGATCCGGGTCGGTTGTGGTGCTGACATTCCAGGCCAAGGCCGCGGGCGACGCTTCGGTGGCGATTACGCGTCCAGTAGTAAGGAATAGCGCACAGCAGGCGGTGCAGGCGCAGGGTTCGCAGGCGGTGGTGCATGTGCAGTGAGCCTGATCCCACATCTCAAAAGCGAGATGTGGGGTCCCTGCGTCTATTCTTTGTGGTTAATTGATGCCGTTCAAAACAAAATTCAGGCAAGGTGAAGCCGGGCTCACGCTTGTTGAGCTGATTGTTACGGTGGCGATTCTGGCGATTCTGGCGTCAGCGGCAGTGCCGCTGACGCGTCTGACGGTGAAGCGGGAAAAAGAGCGCGAGCTTCGGTACGATCTTTGGGAGATGCGTGACGCCATCGACCACTACAAGGACGCAGCTGACCGCAATGCCTTCATGACCAAGGTGGACAGCTTTAACTACCCTCCCGATTTGCAGACGCTGGTGGACGGCGTAGACGTGCAAGGGAAAAAGGTGCGCTTTCTACGGCGGATTCCGGTTGATCCCATGACGGGGAATGATGACTGGGGACTGCGCTCGATGCAGGATGATCCCAACAGCGATTCGTGGGGCGGACAGAATGTGTTCGATGTGTATTCAAAGTCAGACGGAACGGCGCTGGACGGGACGAAGTACAACACATGGTGACGATGCAGGCTGAAAGAACAAGACGCTGTCAAGACGGCTTTACGCTGGTGGAGCTGATGGTGGTGATGCTCATCATCAGCGTGCTGGCGGCGGTTGCCATTCCCGCGTTTATTGCGTCAATCAAGTCCGCACGCGAAGCAGTGCTGAAGGAAGACCTGCATGTGCTGCGGCAGGCGATTGATTCCTACACCATGGACAAACAGAAGGGGCCACAATCGCTCGATGATCTGGTGCAGGCTGGATATCTGAAAGAGATTCCAGTGGATCCGATGACGCACAGCAGCACAACGTGGGTGACGGCTACGAGCGATGTGCTGGAGAGCGTGGACCAGTCTGATCCGGGGATCAATGACGTGCACAGCGGGTCAGATGAGGTTGGGACGAACGGTCAGCCTTATTCGAGCTGGTAATGTGGTTGCTCATTATTGCCTTTTTGAGATTTGTGCTTCCCACCCTTGCTGCGCAAGGATGGGCACCCCCGGTTTCGTGCCGGTGCCGGGTAAAAGCAGGTTCCTTTGCTCCGCTCAGGATGACAAGCCATTACTCTCAATGGCAGCATCTAATATGTCATAGATGGCTGACGCGGACATTCCAGATACAGCTGAAGTTTTCGATCACTTCGCGGCGCTGAAGTCTGTTACGCCGGAGCCGGGCGGTTTGCTTGTGTTCTACGGCGAATTGGATCGGCAGGGAATGGCGATGGCAGTAGCGGCGAACATAGCAGGAGCCGCTTCGCTGGGCATTGATGCTGATGCTGATCGCGCAAAGCTCGCGCTGCGGCAGGGATTTTGTGATTTTGTGGTGAACAGCCTGGATGAGGCGTTGCGCATTTTGAAGAACGAGGTACGCAAGAAGCAGCCGGTCGCGGTGGCGCTGGTGGGCGATCCGGAAAGCATAGTTGCCGAAATGCTGGAACGCGGAGTGCAGCCTGACCTGGTAGCTTGCGGCGGCTTGCAATCAGAGGCTTTCATTAAGCGCGGTTCGACGGCGCTTCCTGCGGCGGCAACAATTGCTGACACGCTGGTCGTGACGTGGAGCGTATCGCGGGATGCCGCGATGTGGCTGCCGCGCGTGGATGCGATTGCGATGGAGTCATTGGAGAACGCATCGGATGCGCGGGCAAAGTGGATCCGGCTGGCTCCGCGCTATCTACAAAAGAACCTGGCGCGTGAGCACTATGTGCGGATGCGTTCGGAAGAGCTGCTGCGCTTTGCCGATTTACTGCAAACGCGCATGCAGTCAGGCGAGATCACCGTTCCTGTGCATGTTGCAAGCAGTGGACTGCCGATAATTCATTCTCCCGCTGCGGTGTAAATCGCCGACCATACTTCTTTCAATCCAGCGCCTGTTTTTGCAGAGCAGAGGAGAAGGTCTTCAATGGCAAGACCTTTGCGTAGCTCGGCCTGCGCTTTAAATCGCGCGTTGCCGGAGAGGCGGTCGGCTTTTGTTCCCACAATGAGAATGCGGCGATGGAAGGACTGCAGGAAATGGATGAGCTGTACATCGCTCTTTTGGGTGGGGATATTGCTATCAACGAGGCAAAGACAGAGCGCGAGAGTGGGGCGGTCGGACAAGTAAGGCTCGATGAATTTGGGCCACTCGGAGGAGATGGATTTCGACAACTTAGCGTAACCATAGCCTGGGAGGTCGGCAAAATACATCTGCGGCTGCTGGCGCTGAGGCGAGTCGGTGATGGAAAAGAAATTGATGGCGCGGGTGCGTCCGGGTGTTGAGGAAACATGAGCCTGTTTCGATCCCAGGAGCGCGTTCAGCAAGCTGGACTTGCCAACGTTGGAACGGCCCAGGAAGGCAATCTCCGGGGTGGTGGGCGCGGGAAATTGCTCAGGGAATGTTGCTGAGAGCAGGAATTTAGGATAAATGCGCTGCATGGTGAAAGAGCAAGTATAGAAGAGATTCATGTGTGGGTTGAAAAGGTTGGTTGGGATTCTTACCTTCCATATTAGCGCCCAAAACAACGGGCACTAATGTGGGGCACCAATTTTCGCGCTGATGCTGTGAGAAAAGCAGGTCCCTTCGGCATGCTCAGGGCAGGCTCTTCCGCTTCGCTTCACTGCGTGAAGCTAGGCTCAGGATGACAAATCAGGGAAACGCGCGTTGTTCAGGATGACAATTCTTTGGGAAGTGTACCTGCTATAACTTTGGAGAGATGAATCATTCAGGACGAATGCGTGCGTTGCGCAAGCGGATGCAAGAGCAGGGCATTGAGTCGGTGCTGGTGACTCATCTGCCGGATGTTCGCTATCTTTGCGGGTTCACGGGATCGAATGCCGCGCTTGCGGTGACAGCGAAGCGCGCAGCGATGTTTACCGATGGGCGCTATACGTCGCAGGCAAAGGAAGAGACAAAGGGCGCGCCCATCGTGATTGCGAAGAAGTCGGTGCTGCGCGAAGCTTGTGTCTGGTTGGAGAAATCGGGCGCAGCGACAGCGCATTTCGATCCGGAGCAGACGACATTTGCCGCGCTCAACATGATGCGCGATGCGGTAAATAAGGGCAAGCGGCGCGGATTCTTTCAGCCTTTGAAGAACGCTATTGTTCCTGAGTTGCGCATGCTGAAGGACGGCGACGAATTGCTGCTAATAGAAGAAGCGGCTCTGCTAGGATGCAATCTGTTTACGCTGATTCTGCCACACATTCAGGCGGGCGTGAGTGAATCGGAGATTGCCGCTGATCTTGAGTTTTTTGCGCGCAGCATGGGCGCAGAGGGCATGTCGTTTGAGACGATTGTCGCTTACGGGAAGCGGTCGTCATTTCCGCATGGACGAGCGACTGCGGCGAAGCTGTCGGGGCGCGGCTTCGTGACGCTCGACTTCGGTGTTATCCTCAATGGTTATTGTTCTGACATGACTCGGACTGTTCACATGGGCAAGCCGGGCAACCCAGAACAGTTTGCGTATGAAGCCGTACTGGAGGCGCAGGAGGCGGCAGTTGCCGCCGTAAAGCCGGGCGCAACATGCGGTGAGGTGGATGAGGCTGCGCGAAGCGTGTTGCGCAAGGCAAAGCTGGACCGGTACTTTACGCATTCGACCGGGCACGGCGTGGGGATTGAGATTCATGAACCGCCGCGAGTCGGGTCGGAGCAGAAACAGGTGCTTGCGCCGGGTATGGTGATTACAATCGAGCCGGGTGTTTACATCGAGGGGAAGTTTGGCATTCGCATTGAGGACATGATTGCAGTGACAGCAAGCGGCGGGAAAATTCTCACGCCAGCGCCAAAGGCAATGATCCAGTTGTAGCGAGACATTCAGAGATGAATCCAGAAGAGCTGAAGGAACTGAAGGAACTGATCGAGTTCCTGAAAGAAAACAAGATTGGTGAATTTGACCTGGAGCGCGGCGAACTGAAGGTCCGCATCAAGTTTGCCCAGGAAGGCACTTCGGCCGATCTGGCGAGCGTGGCCCGACTGCTTGCGGCCGCGCCTGCTGCTGCCGCTCCGATGACGCTGCCTGCAGTACATGCGGCCTCGGCTCCGTCTCCTGCGGCGCCTGCTGCCCCGGCCCCTGCGTCTGCGAGTGAGGATGCTTCGCTACACATTGTGAAGTCGCCGATTGTAGGGACGTTTTACGAGTCGCCGTCGCCGGGGACTCCGGCTTTTGTGAAGGTCGGCGATCAGGTGGAGCAGGGGCAGGTGCTCTGCATTATTGAAGCGATGAAGCTGATGAACGAGATCGAGTCCGATGCGGCTGGCGAGATTGTGAAGCGATTTGTGCAGAGCGGCCAGCCGGTTGAATACGGCCAGCAGCTCTTTGCGGTGCGTCCGCACTAGGTTTCTATGTTTAAAAAAGTTCTGATCGCCAATCGCGGCGAAATTGCGCTGCGTGTGATTTGCGCCTGCAAGGAGTTGGGCATTCGCACGGTCGCCGTGTATTCCGAGGCTGACCAGCATTCACTGCATGTGCGCTTTGCCGATGAGGCCATCTGCATCGGGCCGCCGCGCTCGTCAGAAAGCTACCTGAATGTGCCGGCTGTGATCAGCGCGGCGGAGATCGCGGATGTGGATGCGATCCATCCCGGCTACGGCTTGTTGAGTGAGAATGCAAACTTCGCTGAAGTGTGCCGCCAGTCGAACATCAAGTTCATCGGGCCGCCACCGGAAGTGACGCGCTTGATGGGCGAGAAGGAAAAGGCGCGTCAAGCAATGAAGAAGGCCAGGGTGCCGATTCTTCCGGGATCGGACGGTGTGATTCAAAACGGGGAAGAAGCGCTGGAGTGGGCGAAGTCGGTTGGCTTCCCAGTGATTCTCAAGGCCTCGGCGGGCGGCGGCGGCCGCGGCATGCGCGTGGTCCGCTCTGCTGAAGAATTGCCGGGGCTTTTTCAGGCGGCGCATACAGAAGCGGCGAATGCGTTCGGCAACGGCGATCTCTACATGGAGAAGTTCATTGAGCGGCCGCGGCATATCGAGTTTCAGATTCTTGCCGATGAGCATGGCAACGTGATGTCGCTGGGCGAGCGCGAATGTTCGATCCAGCGGCGGCACCAGAAGCTGATTGAAGAAGCGCCGTCACTGCAGGTAACGCAAAAGCTGCGCGACGATATCGGCAAAACGCTGAAGCGGTCGCTGGAAGCAGTCGGTTACCAGAACGCGGGCACGATTGAATTTCTGATGGATGAAGACGGCAAGCTGTACTTCATCGAGATGAACACGCGCATTCAGGTTGAGCATCCGGTGACGGAGATGGTGACGAGCATTGATCTCGTCAAGGCGCAGCTTCGCATTGCCTCGGGCGAGAAGCTGTCGAGCATCGTGCCTGAACAGCCGCCGATACGCGGACATGCGATTGAGTGCCGTATCAATGCGGAGCATCCAGAGAAATTCACTCCGTCAGCCGGGAAGATCAGTGTCTTCAACGTGCCGGGCGGCAATGGCATTCGCGTGGATACCGCGCAATATGCTGAAGGCATTGTGCCTCCTTACTACGATTCATTGATTGCCAAGCTGATTGCCCATGGCAAGGACCGCGAAGAGGCAATGGCGCGGATGCGGCGAGCGCTCGATATGTTTGTGGTCGAGGGGATTTTCACGACGGTTCCGCTGCATCGCGGGATTTTTGAGGATGAAGAATTCCGTACGGGCAAGTTCGATACGAAGTTTATGGAGCGGTACTTCGAGCGCGAGAAGGAGCGCAAGCTGGCGGAACTTGGAGTTTAACAGCGAATTGCACTAAACATATGCGAATCCGCGCTTCCGGAATCTTTCTTCCTTGTAATCCTACTTAGGAATTAAGTTCGCGGCTTCTCATCCACTGACCAGTACCACATTGGTTCGGCATGGCTTCCATACTTTTCGAGCCAGTCATCGATTCGCCGATTAACCGGCACGTGACGTTGCGGAAGCTCCGCGCCGGCAGCGATCAGCGTTTCGATGATTTTGATGTAGTGTTCGGGATCGCCTCCGTGTGCTGCCGACCATAGTGCCTGGTCGAGCACGGTTCCTCCATAGATGTTTTTTGCTTCAAGTAATGGATTCCGCTGGAGCAGGAGTCTGATCGTGTCCAGATGGCCTCCGATGACGGCGCGATGCAGTCCGGTTTGTCGGTCGTCTCCATGCGTTGACAGGTCGATGCCTTTATTCAGCAGAAACTCGACGATTTTAGTGTGGCCGTAACCACATGCGTATAAAAATCCTGACCTCATCTGCTTATTCGTTGCGTTTGGTTTCAGCGTACCGTCCCCGCCGAAATAGCTTTGGACCAGATCCAGACGGCCGATGCCTGCGGCGGATTCCAGAGTCAATCCCGCGCCATGGCTGGCAAGAAAGACTGCAGCTTTTATACGGCCATTGGCCAAACAGCCCAGGACGGCTGGATCGTTGTTGCCCGCGTCGCCCGGCTGGTCGATGGTTGCATTGTGATCGAGCAGCGTCTGAAGGAGTGCTTCCTGCACGCCAGCAAGTTCGGGATGAATGCTAGTTGAGGCCAGGCCGAGCGTTGTGGCTCCTCCGCCATAGATGTCTGCCGGGGCATCGATGTCCGCGCCAGCCTTGAGAAGCAGATTTGTAATCTGCACGATATTTTTCGGGCTTTTCTGGCGGTAATTTTCGACTCCATTTGCTCCGACATAATGCAGCAGTGTGGCACGATGTTCGCGTGTCGAACGCATGTGCACGACCTTGGGGTCTTGCCGGAGCAGCCGTTTCAATACCGTCATTTTTCCGGTGACGATGGCGTCCGCAGCGGCTTCAAATCTGGTGACGGATGAATCTCGTTTCGCTAATGCTCCAAGATGCTTTGCGAATTTTGGCCAGCTTTCAAAGCCGTGTGAGCGTGCAATGACAAACTGCGCGTTCGACAGGGTGTAGCCTTCTGAAAGCTTTTCTAGCGCAAAGCGTTCAGTTCGATTGGCGTCGCGGATTTTATCAATGGATGATCGCTCGCCGCCTGTGTGCTTAGCGAGCGCTTCGATCCATCGGTTCGTCCACTCGCCGACGGCAGTTTCCTGGCCTGATTTGAAGACTTTAACAAGTTCTTTGGCTAGTTTCTTGTAGCGTTCAAGGCTTGGGCGTGACGGAAGGGGTAGAACCTCTTGCGGATTGGGCATACGAATCTCCTTTCATTGCATGCCTGAAGTCCGCACGAGTCAGGCTGAAAGAAGGTTCGTGACCTTCGGTTGTGATTTCATGGGTGGGCAGAGCCCTTTCCGCGGACTGGGTGCGTCCCTAACGCTGTTCTTCTCTTATCACAGCGCTGAAATGGGAGGCAACATGGGATGCTTTGTGTGCTTTTCATTTAGGCTGTGGGCATGGCTTTTTTGTTGCCGCCGCTTTATCCCATCATGGATGCATCGTTTCTGCCTTCCTTTGAGCGAGGGGCTTACCTGATGCGTGTTGTCTGTGAGCTTGAAGACGCCGGTGTCACGTTGCTGCAGTACCGGAATAAGCACAGCATTGAGGAAATTCCACATGATGCTGTGATCATACGAGGCGGTGCTACCAGCGCGGTTACGCTCATCATGAATGATCATCCGGAGCTTGCGGTCAACGCCGGTTTCGATGGGGTGCATGTGGGGCAGGGGGATGTTTCTCCGGGCTCGGCCCGAGAAATTGTTGGGCCGGACAGAATAGTTGGCATATCGACCCACAATCTCGGGCAATTGAAAGCCGCAGACCTGATGCCGGTGGACTACATTGCGTTTGGACCGGTTTTTGCAACTACATCGAAGTTGAATTCTGACCCGGTTGTTGGACTGGATGGAGTCTGCGAAGCACGCTCGCTTACCAGCAAACCTTTGGTGGCCATAGGAGGAATTACGCTTGAGAATGCGCGCGCTGTCCGTAAGGCGGGAGCTGATTCAGTAGCAGTGATTTCGGCAATGTTCGGGCCCGATGAAAATCCTGTAAAAATAGCGAAAGACTTTCTCCGCATTTTCCGGTAGAACAATCAAGAAGTGACCACGAGTACCCGACCCTCTCCAACACAGGCAGATGCGGGCAGCCCGCATGGCGCCGACAGCCCGCACCTGGTGCAGCGGCTTGGACTATTCAGCTCGACGGCAATTGTCATCGGGTCAATGATCGGCTCCGGCATTTTTATCGTTCCAGCGGAGATCAGCCGAGGCGTAGGCTCGCCGGCGCTGCTGATTGGCGCATGGCTGGTGACGGCAGTGATGACGATCATCGGCGCTCTGAGCTATGGCGAGCTGGCAGCGATGATGCCATCCGCAGGCGGACAATATGTATATCTGAGAGAAGCGCTTGGCCCCATGTGGGGCTTTCTTTTTGGGTGGACTCTCTTTCTCGTCATTCAGACAGGCACGATTGCAGCGGTTGCCGTCGCTTTCGGCAAGTTTCTTGGCGTCTTCTTCCCGGCGGTCTCGTCATCGCACTGGCTGCTGCATCTGGGACATATTCCCGGGTTCAAAATCGGGCCAATGATGCTTGGAAACATGGATATTGGCCTGAACACGGCTAATCTGACCGGTATTGTCATAGTGCTGGTGTTGACCGGTGTAAACATTCTTGGCGTGCGGCTGGGCGCGCTGGTGCAGAACATTTTCACTACAGCAAAAACAGCGGCGCTGCTGGGGTTGGTGGTGCTGGGATTTGCATTTGGCCGCCATCCCGCAGCGATGGCTGCGAATTTCAGCCATAACTTCTGGCAGGGCGTTTCGTGGCACGCGCTGCATCCGGTGCAAGTGGGCGTGGGCGGGCCAATTGCGATGGTCGGTCTGTTGGCTGTGCTTGCCGTAGTGCAGACGGGGTCGCTGTTTTCCGCCGATGCCTGGAATAATGTGACCTATACGGCCGGCGAGATTCGCAACCCGAAGCGGAATCTGCCGCTCTCGCTCGTACTCGGCACGGTAATTGTGATTGCGCTGTATATTGCGGCCAATTTTGTTTACCTGTGTGCATTGCCTTTGCATGGCGATCCGCATGGTACGACCGCTTTTGCGCGCGGGATTCAATATGCGGCGGAAGATCGCGTGGCCACAGTGGTTTTGCAGCAGATTTTCCAGAATGGCGGCGCGTTCCTGATGGCGGCCGCAATTCTGGTTTCGACTTTCGGCTGCGCGAACGGGTTGATTCTGGCTGGGGCGCGCGTGTATTACGCAATGAGCCGCGATGGGCTGTTCTTTGAATCAACGAGCAGGCTGCATCCGCGCTATAAAACTCCGGTTGCGGCGCTGGTAATTCAGGCGGTTTGGACGTGTTTTCTGTGCCTTACGGGGTCGTATAGCCAACTGCTGCAATACATTATCTGCACCGAGTTGATTTTCTACATTTTGACGATTTCCTGCCTGTTTGTGTTGCGCAGGCGCATGCCGGATGCCGAACGTCCATATCGTGCGGTAGGATATCCGGTGCTGCCGCTGATTTATATCGGTATGGCGGCTTGGATATGCGTCGTATTATTACGCTACAAACCGCAATTTACCTGGCCGGGGATATTGATTGTGCTGCTCGGTATTCCTGTGTTTGCCGTGTGGTCGCGCCGCGGCAGATTGATTCAGGATTGATTTTCTTTGGAAGGAACGCGCACGTACATGGCTAATTTGTTTGCAATTAAACCAATCTCCGCGCTCAAGGCTGAAGCCTCCGAAGAGGGAGAACACACACTCAAGCGCTCTTTGGGGCCAGTGAATCTTGTGACTCTCGGCGTGGGAGCGGTGATCGGCGCGGGTATCTTTGTGTTAACCGGACAGGCTGCGGCGCTGCACGCCGGACCGGCGATTGCCTTGAGCTTCATAGTAGCGGGCATTACCTGCGCTTTCGCTGGGCTTTGCTATGCCGAGTTCGCTTCGCTGATTCCGATTGCCGGTTCTGCCTATACCTATGGATACGCAACGCTGGGCGAACTGGTGGCGTGGATCATCGGATGGTGCCTGTGCCTGGAGTACGCATTCGGCGCGGCGACGGTGGCCTCGGGCTGGGCGGGTTATTTCCTGAGCCTGATTGAGCAGATCGGGTTGACGCCTACTCCTTTCATGGCGCGCTTTACCGCAACATACGGGACTGATTTGTACCTGTACCACGGGCAGTGGCTGCCATTTATGTCATTGCCGCCGGGCGTCACGGATGTATCCGGGCTGACGCATGTCACCGGAATATTCAACATCGTTGCGTTCCTGGCCATTGTTGTTGTGACTGCGATTCTCGTGATCGGAATCAAGGAATCCGCGAACTTCAATTCCGCGGTTGTGTTTGTGAAGGTCGGCGTTGTCTGCATCTTTCTGGTGGTGGGCATTATGTATTTGCTGCATCATCCTGAACTGGTCCAGGCGAACTGGCATCCCTTCATTCCCCCGAAGACCGGGCCTGGAGCATTCGGCATCAGCGGCATTGCCGCGGGCGCGGCCTCAGTCTTTTTTGCCTATATTGGGTTTGACGCCGTATCCACTACGGCGCAGGAAGCGAAGAACCCACAGCGGGACATGCCGATCGGCATTCTCGGGTCGCTGGTGATCTGCACGATTCTATACATCGCTGTCTCGCTGACGCTCACGGGCCTGGTGAACTACAAGGCCCTGAATGTTCCTCAGCCTGTGGCGCTCGGCATTGATGCAACCGGCGTAAGCTGGGGCGGCATACTGGTGAAAATCGGTGCAGTGTTCGGTTTGGGCACGGTAATGCTGGTGATGCTGTTGGGGCAATCGCGCGTGTTCTACTCCATGTCGCGCGACGGACTGCTGCCGAAATGGGCGGGAGCCATCCATCCGAAATTCCGCACGCCATGGATTTCCAACATTATCGTCGGCTCGATTGTCGCGTTCCTGCCGGCGCTGTTGTCGATCAGCAGATTGAGCGAGCTGGTGAACATGGGCACGCTGCTGGCGTTTGCTATTGTCTCCGCCGGCGTATGGATTCTGCGTGTGCGCATGCCGGAGCTTCACCGGCCATTCAAGACGCCGCTAGTTCCACTGGTGCCGATTTGCGGCATCGTGAGCGCGCTTTATCTGATTGCGAACCTGCCCACCATAACCTGGATCGTTGTCGGCCTGTGGCTGGTCATCGGATTGGTGATTTACTTCACTTATTCAACGAAGCACAGCAAAGTGCAGAAGCTAGCGGCGGAGGTTGCCGCGAAGCGGTAGCTGCTGATGTTTAGGTTCAGGAGATAGACCGCGTTTCAGCAAGATCGTCAGAATGACAGCCAATTGGCAACTCTAATTGTTATGGTCGAGAGTGCCTTGTCATGCGCTCTTCTAAACGCTCCTTCACTTCCAGCCATTCTTCGGCGATGATGCTGTACCAATGGCTGTGGCGCGCGCTACCGTCGTGCATGACGTAGTGGTTGCGGAAGACGCCTTCAGGTTTTGCCCCTAATGCCTGGATAGCGGTCTGCGACTTCAGGTTCTCGTGGTGGGTCTTGAAGGCGACACGTCGTGCCCCCATTTCTTCAAAAGCATGGCAAAGCTGGAGATACTTCGCTTCGACATTGATGCCGCTGCGTTGATAGGCGGGATTCATCCATGTCCAGCCGATTTCGAGAGAGCG
>NZ_DASQIX010000053.1:0-22116 GCF_035631355.1 Alloacidobacterium sp. | reverse complement strand
TTGAGAATGCTGCGATCGGCATGCACTGGGTTGCCGCTGATGGCACGATTTTGTGGGCCAACAAAGCTGAATTGTCGCTCACCGGCTATGAGGCGCATGAGTACATCGGCCATCACATCTCTGAGTTTCATGCTGACAGAGAAGTGATTGAGGATATACTGCAACGCCTGAGCCGTAACGAGCAGTTGCATGATTATGAAACGCGCATGAAGTGCAAGGACGGCTCACTCCGCTATGTCCGCATAGATTCCAATGTCTTCATGCGTCACGGGAAATTTGTTCATACCCGCTGCTTCACCACGGACATCACAGACAATAAGCAGGCCGAGCAGTCCTCATCCCATTTGGCCGCCATTGTTGAGTCCTCCGATGATGCGATTATCAGCAAGGACCTGAATGGAATCATCACCAGTTGGAACAGCAGCGCCGAGCGCATTCTGGGTTATAAACCGGAGGAGATGATCGGAAAACCAATCCTCACGATCATTCCGCCGGAACTGCATTCGGATGAGACGATGATCCTGTCGAAAATCCGCGCGGGCGAAAGAATCGAGCACTTTCAAACAGTCCGGCTTCACAAAAGCGGAGAGCGGCTCGATGTTTCTCTTACAATCTCGCCGGTCAAAAACCGCCGCGGAAAAATTGCGGGCGCGGCAAAAATTCTTCGCGATATTACCCAGCAGAAGAAGCTGGAAAATGCCCTGCATACAACGGAAAAGCTGGCATCGGTAGGGCGCCTGGCCGCCACCATCGCTCATGAAATCAATAATCCGCTTGAAGGCGTCACAAACTTTATCTATCTGGCGCGAAAATGCCCTGAGATTTCAGGTGAAGTAAAGTGCTATCTGGAATCTGCTGACCGCGAGCTTCAGAGGGCAGCTCATATTGCACAACAGGCGTTGGGTTTTTACCGCGACACGTCTCAACCTGTTCTGCTGGAGGTCTTCCGCGTGGTCGAGGATGTGCTTGAAATTTATCAGCGCAAGTTCGAATACAAGCATTTACACGTCGAGCGGCAGATCGAGTCCATGCTTGAAATATGCACGTGGCAGGGGGAGTTGAAACAGGTCCTCTCCAATTTGATTGCCAATGCCCTCGATGCCTCAAAAGACGGTGGCAGGATTATTATTCGCGCGCGCGCTTGCCGGAATCTCAAGACAGGCCAGCCGGAGATACGATTCACGATTGCCGATAATGGCATCGGCGTAGCCGATGAGATCCGAAGAAAGCTGTTTACCCCTTTCTTCACCACCAAGAAAGAGGTTGGCACCGGCCTCGGACTGTGGATCACCAAAGAGCTTCTGGAAAAACGCGGCGGTCGAATACACCTGCGCAGCCGCGAATCCAGCCCATCGGGAACAATGATCAGCTTTTGCCTGCCGGTTTCACAGGCGTAAGCCGGCTAATTGCAAAGGCGTGCATGACAATCTCTCCCGTGCTTCGCTTACAATCGACTTTCACCCTTTCATTCCAAGGAGCACGGTTTTGAGCAGCAACAAACAGGTGTGGCGCGCGCTTTTGAGTGTCACCGACAAGAGCGGGCTGGTGGATTTTGCCCGGGAACTGGCGAAGCATGGCATTGAACTTGTGTCCACTGGAGGCACCGCGAAGGCACTGCGCGAGGCTGGCCTCAAGGTGCGCGACATCTCCGAGTTGACTGGCTTTCCTGAAATGCTCGATGGACGCGTCAAGACACTCCATCCCAAGGTACACGGCGGCATCCTGCACATCCGCGAAAACGCGCAGCATGTGGCGGCGGTGAAAGAGCACGGTATCGAGCCGATCGACATGGTGGTGGTGAACCTTTATGCCTTTGAGAAGACCGCGGCGCGTCCGGGCGCGAAGTTTGCCGAGGTGATTGAGAACATCGACATTGGCGGACCATCGATGGTGCGTTCTGCGGCCAAGAATTTCGAGGATGTCGCCATTGTGACCTCGCCCGCCGACTATGCAGGCCTGGCTGAAGAACTCGGCGCAAACAATGGCTCGTTGAGCCGCGAGACGCGCTGGCGGCTGGCGAAGAAAGCCTTTGCCGTAACCGCGGCTTATGATACGGCCATTGCTAACACGCTCGAGCAGATATGGTCGCCTGATCCGGCGGAAGCTCCGGTCCAGTTCGCCGACCCGGCGACGGCGGCGTTCCCTGAAGCGCTGCGCGTCAACTATCCGCTGGCCATGGGTCTGCGCTATGGCGAGAATCCGCACCAGAAAGCGGCGCTCTATGCCGACGGCTCCGGTACGGGCGTGGCGGGCGCAAAGCAGCTTCAAGGCAAGGAATTGAGCTACAACAACCTGGTCGATCTGGACGCCTGCTGGGAACTGGCGCAGGAGTTTGACGAGCCGGGCGTCGCCATCATTAAGCACACGAACCCATGCGGCGCTGCGACAGGCGCAACCGTTCTTGAGGCTTACAAGAAGGCTCTGGCAGCGGATCCGGTTTCTGCTTTCGGCGGAGTCATTGGGATCAATCGCGAAGTGGACGAGGCCGCTGCGGAGGAGATAGCCAAGCTTTTTGTCGAGGCGATTGCTGCGCCGTCATTCACCGAGGGCGCGCGTGCCCGTTTTGCCGCCAGGAAGAACCTGCGTCTCGTGGAAGTGAATCCGGCGAACACGCCGCGCGTGGTGAAGCAGGTATCCGGTGGGTTGCTCCTGCAGGATGCCGACCACGGGCATGTTGCGGCTTCCGAGCTGAAAATCGTGACCGAGCGCGAACCAACCAAGGACGAACTCGCCGCGCTGCTTTTTGCCTGGCGCGTCTGCAAGCATGTGAAGTCGAATGCCATTGTCTACGCGCGGAACGGGCAGACCATCGGAGTCGGCGCGGGGCAGATGAGCCGCGTAGACGCAGCCAAATTTGGCGCGATGAAAGCAGCTTTGCCGCTGGCGGGATGTGTGGCAGCGTCCGATGCGTTCTTCCCTTTCCCAGATGGGCTGGAAACTGCTGTCTCCGCAGGGGCTACGGCCATAATTCAGCCCGGAGGCTCGGTCAATGATTACAAGGTGATAGCCGCCGCCAACAAACTGGGCATCACCATGGTTTTCACGGGGATGCGCCATTTCCGGCATTGAATTACAGGGAAACATGGCACAGCGTACAGCGTTAAATTTATCGGTGAACTCAGAAGGCGGCAACAGTCTAGCTTTTCTGTGCCCTGTACCCTGTGCGCTGTATCCTGTTTCCCTGCCTTTTGCAGCCGATTCAGGTTTACAATCGTCTTAAGAACAGTGAGATGGCCGCCTCTTCCATCCAGGCGGCTATCAATGTATTTCGGCTAAGTTGCATGGGTCGTAACGGCTCAGTGCCGCAAGCCACTGGCAGGGGTTCTCCTTGAAACCAACTCGCACGGTTCCTTTCGTTTGCAGTCATCGACTCCTTACTGTGGCTACGCTGGCCCTTGCTGCCGCCTGCTGCCAGCCTACGTTTGCGCAGAGCAAAGCTCCCGCGCCTACCACTGACCAAACCACGCAAAAACCTGATCGCTCGGCTGCCTACTATCACTACACGCTGGCGCACGAATATGAAGAGATGGCCACCACCTACGGCCGTCCCGATTACGCCACGCGTGCCATTGAGGAATATAAGCTCGCGCTCAACGCCGATCCTGATTCGCCTTACCTGAATGCGCATTTAGCCGAGCTTTACTTCCAGACCGGACGTGTGCGCGACGCCATTGCGGCTGCTCAGGAAGAGATCAAGAAGAATCCCAACAACCTTGAAGCCCACAAACTGCTGGGCCGCATCTATCTCCGGTCACTGGGCAATATGCAGAATGGCGGGCCGTCAGACCAGATGATGAAGCTGGCCATCGACGAGTACGCCAGGATTGTGCAGCTGGAGCCGAACGACACCGAGAACAGACTGCTTCTCGGCCGCCTCTACACCTTGAACCACGACTCGGCGCACGCCGAAGAGCAGTTCAAAGCCGCGCAGAAGATCGATCCCGATTCTGAAGACGTGGTGCTGAATATTGCCGGGCTTTACAGCGAGCAGGGCGACAACAAGCGGGCCATTGAAGTACTGAAAGCGCTGCCGGACGACGACCAGACACCCAAGACGCTGTACGCGCTGGGGCAGACTTACGATCAGCTTAAGGATACTAAGAACGCGCTGGATGCATACCAGAAGGCATTCGATCTCGAGCCGGACAATCTGGACGTGGAACGCGCCCTGGGACAGGCGCAGCTGAATGCCGGCCAGGACGATGCTGCGCTGAAGTCCTTTAAAGATGTAGCTGCTGGTGATACCAGCGATCCACAAGCGCTGCTGCGCATTGCCGAGATTGAACGCAGGCAGGGCAAGTACGAAGATGCACTGGCAACGCTGAAGAAGGCTAAAGACCTGGTTTCCGATTCGCTTGAGATCAATTTCAACGAAGCGCTGACTTATGATGCTCTAGGTCAGTACGACCAGGCCTCGCAAATTCTGGAAAAGCTGGTCAGCGATTCAGAGCATGTAACCGGGCAGTATACCGACGGCGAAAAGAACAACCGCGCCATCTTTCTTGAGCGGCTGGCGAACGTCTACCGCGAGCAGGGCAAGACTGACCTGGCCGTGGGTGCGTACCAGAAGATGGCCGACATGGGCGGTGACTACACGCTGCGTGGCTATCAGAACATCGTCGACGCTTACCGCGACGCGCATGAGTACGACAAGGCCACGGCAGCGGCCCGCGATGCCGTCGCAAAAACCGCAAAAGACAAAGACGCCAACCGCGACGCCAAGCTGATGCTCGCCAGCCAATTGACTGACACAGGCAAAGTCGATGAAGGCATCGACATGGCCAAAGGCATGCTCAACGGCGCCTCCCCGGCCGATCAGCGCACAGTTGAGTTGCGGCTTGCCGAAATGTACACGCGGTTGAAGCGCTGGAAGGACGCGGGCGACGCCATCGACAAGGCCGACACGCTCTCGACCAAGCCGGATGACAAGATTTACACCTATTTTCTGCGCGGTGCTCTTGAAGAACGGCAGAAGCATTATGACGAGGCCGAGGCGCAGTTCCGCAAGCTGCTTTCCATTGATCCAAACAATGCGCTCACGCTCAACTACCTCGGATACATGTTGGCAGACCGCGGTGTGCGCTTGAATGAAGCGTTAACGATGATCAAGAAGGCGGTCGAGCTTGATCCGCAGAATTATGCGTATCTCGATTCGCTCGGCTGGGCCTATTACAAGATGGGACAGTACACGCCTGCGGAAGAAAACCTGACGAAAGCAGTCGCGCGCAACAGCACAGACCCGACCGTGCATGATCATCTCGGCGAGTTGTACGAGAAGACCAACCGCCTGAAGCTGGCCGCGGCACAGTGGGAGCAATCGCTGAATGAATATGCGAAGACCGTATCCGCGGATGCCGATCCCGGTGATGTAGGCAAAGTGCAGAAGAAGCTCGACAGCGCGCGAGTTCGCCTGGCGAAGGAATCTTCAGGCGCGTTAGCGAACACCAGCAAGCAATAGCGGCGATGCGACTCCCCGCAGGCTGCAGAGTCGCTGAAAATGGCCCACTTGCGGCGCGTGTTTACCCGGAGCCGCGGCACCCGTACCGCTCTCCATTTCAGCGCGATCGCGGACGCATCATTCATGCGCGCGCCTTTCGCCGTCTCGCAGGCAAAACGCAGGTTTTTACCCACCGCTACTCCGATCACTTCCGCAGCCGCCTGACCCACACTATGGAAGTGGCGCAGATTGCGCGCACGGTTGCGTCCACTCTAGGGTTAAATGAGGACCTCACCGAATCACTGGCGCTGGTACATGATATCGGCCATCCGCCCTTTGGTCATGCGGGCGAGCGCGCTCTGGACGACGCGCTGCGCGGGCACGGCCTGGGCTTCGACCACAACCTTCATGCTCTGCGCATCGTTGAACACTTCGAGCTGCGTTATGCGGCATTTCGCGGGCTGAATCTGACGCTGGCCGTGCGCGAAGGCATCATCAAGCACTCGCGTGATTATTCCGCCGCAGAACATCCGGAACTGAGCGTGTATTCTCTCGACCAGCGCCCTCCGCTGGAGGCGCAGATCATCGACCTCGCTGATGAGATTGCGTATCTTACCGCCGATCTCGACGATGGCATGGAAGCGGAGATTCTCAATCTCGAAGACATTCGCAGGAATGTCCGGCTCTTCGAGCGCTTCCATGTACCGATGGCGGCGAAGTATCCTGATGCGCCCAGCAAATTGGTCTTTAACGAGGCGCTGAAGCGCGTGTTAAATGCCTTGGTCGATGACCTAATCGCGGAGACATGCGGGCAGGTCAATGTTGCCGAGATCACAACTCTTGAAGGCATTCGCAATGCCCCGCACCGGCTGGCAACTTTTTCTCCCGAGATGGAAGAACTGCGCCTCGAAGCCAAGCGCTATCTCTACGCGAATCTCTACAATTGCGCCGAACTAATCCGCGACCATGAAGAAGCAGCGCGCGTGATTTCAGAATTGTTTGAAGCGTGGACGCGCGATCCATCGCTGCTACCCCCTAGCTACGTTTCTCTTGTGGAGCAGGAAGGCGCGCCGCGCGTGGTTGCTGATTACATTGCCGGCATGACAGACAACTTTATTCTGGATCAGTATGAAAGATTTATTGGTGATGGCCCCAATGCAGCACCTGTGGGGAATTAATATCTGTTATTTGGGATATCTTCCGGGCGTAGTACAAACTGCAAGAAATTACCTCCCTGATTTGTCACCACCTGTTGAGGAAAGGGGAAGTTCATGCTCTGCGGACCTGTTACAAGCCCTCGAGACTTCAGATCATTCAAAATTTGGCCCGTCAACTCACCCTTGTTTCGGAAATCCGGCTCCGATTCATCAAGGACGTCTTGAAATGATCTGCCCCTGGGCAAAGTACCTCCATTTGCAGCGGCGAGTCGGGAAACCGCTGTCCAAAGAAAATGGAGGATCTTGACATGTGACGAAGTAAACTCTTCAATCCATTGAAGATAGATGTGCTGCATATCTTCACTGAAAGCAGTACTGGTTGCAATATTGAGCAAGGCATTTCGGAGCAGGCGCCGCTTGTCAGCCTGATGTGTTCCGATGGCAATTCGAGTTGCTTGGATCGTCGCAGTCACGAAGGCCTCGTTCTGCGCTAGGTTCTCAATAAACCCGTTGACCTTCTCTTTGAGGCAGTCGAAATCATCCGCAAGCTCTTTGAACCACTCCTCACGCCTCCGCTCCACTCCAGGGACGAGAAATTGTGCAATCACGTGTACCGTAGCCGGTCCTAAAACCGGGATTTGCTGAACAATTTTTTCGAGGGCATCACGCGCCTTGTCGGTATCACTGGGTTGAGGGTATCGCTCGGAACGAGTTGCGAACAGTTTAGTAGTATCTTCAGCCATAAACCTGACAATGACAGCTACTGCACCTTCCCATGTGGCCTTAGTCTGCGCAATTCCTGAGCGCAGGCGAGGGCATTCGTTGCTGTCAGCTTCAGATTGTCGAGCGCAGCCCATATCCAGAAGCGGCGCGTGGCGAGCTCGCTGCCGCCTGCTGTGCGGGCGCGAACGAGAATGTCGTCCTGTCCAGCGGAGCTGAGATTGCTTGGCGGGTCGGAATCTCCGAGAACGACGTCAACATGCTCGCCATTCAGTCCGGCTTCCAGATGCTCCAGGCTTACCGGCTCGTCGAGGGTCAATGATAAAGAAATGCCATAGCCGTGAAAGACCGGCGCATGCAGAAGCTGGATGGCGATTTCGGGCAAGTGTCCTGCCGAAAGCAGATCGTAATGGTGGCGGATGCGCGCCTCGCTCGCGCCCAAGTGCGCCTTGGCTGATTCGCCCAGCGACGGCAAAACATTGAAGGCCACCTGCGCGTCGTATATGTCTTTGGGCAATGACTGGAAACTGAGCAGGCTCACCGTCTGCTGGTGCAGTTCGTCCAATGCAGCACGGCCATATTCTGAGGCCGGCTCAAGCACCGTGGCTGAAGCAGCGCTCACGCCGGCGACGCTCTTCGCGCGCAGCAGCAGCAGCGCCAGCGCCAGCGCTGCCGGATGCGCGGGCACTACAGCCGGCGTCTGCAGATCGGGAGCGGCTTCGGTGGCCCCGTTTGCTTCTTCGCGCTGGGCGTCCTGTACCCAGGGCGCGCGCACCAGCACCTTCGGCTCGCTCTCAAGCGCGTAGCTCAGATCGATGATACTGGCGCCGGCCTTGTGCGCGCTATGCCAGTGCTTGCGCGTCACTTCCTGGCTGCCGGCGAAAAAGGCGAAGTCGACTTTGGCGAATGAACTGGGCTCGATGCGCTGAATGAAAGTCACTTCGTCGCCGACGGATTCAAGCTGGCCGAGCGCGGCCTCGTCGTCCATCAACAGAAAGTCCGCCGAGCCGAAGGGCGAGTCGCCCAGAGAGTCATTCAATTCCTTGCCGCGCAGAGAGGCTGCGCCCACGATTGCGATCTTGTATGTATCTGGCATCAGTTTGTCGGACCCGTAGAAGATGGGAGAAGTCTTCGGCCACGCCGCCACGAATACGCCACTCGCGCCAGAATACCGGAGAACATGTACATGAGCGCCATAAGAATCAGCACATATTGTGAAAAGAAGACGAGCACATAGAGCACCAGCCCGATCAGCACCATCCACTGAAAGGGATGGCGGTTGGCTAGGTTGATCTCCTTGCCGCTCCAGAAGCGCCAGGTGCTGACCATGAGGAAGCCAGTCAACCCGACGAGGGCCATCCAGATGACCGATACCCACCAGATTGATATCGGAATGCCGCGAAAGAAATGCACCACGGCAACAATGACGCCCGCTGCTGCCGGAATGGGCATGCCGACGAAGTATTTCCGCCCCGGACGGCCGGGGTTCTTGGGCTCCGGATTGACGCTGATGTTGAAGCGCGCCAGGCGGCTTGCTCCGCAGAGGAGAAAGAGAAAACAGACAAATGCGCCGAGCTGCACAATCTGCTGCCGATGCGCCGGGTTGTCCATGACAGGCAGCGTATGGAAGCCCCAGGTAAAGGCGAGAATGCTGGGCGCTACGCCGAAGGTGATGACGTCGGCCAGTGAATCGAGTTCTTTGCCGAACTCGCTGGTAGTGTTGGTCATGCGCGCAATGCGGCCATCGAGCGCATCAAATGGAATGGCGAAGCCGATGGCAAGCGCGGCCCAGTCGAAATGGTGCGGCTCCTGCACGGATCCCTGCAGGCTCTGTGTAATGGCAAAGTAGCCGGCGGCGATGTTGATTGCCGTGAACAGCGACGGCAGGATATACATGCCGCGTCTGCGCCGCCTTGCGCCCGGTGTCAAACCAGCGTCTCCACTTCCAACTCAGCCAGCATCGGCTCGGCAACCATATCGGGAATGTGGGCGAGTATAGTCGATCCGCCTTTGACGTTGTCGCCGATCTTCACGCGCAGCTCCGCGTAGGAAGGCATCAGCACGTCAACACGCGAGCCGAACTTGATCATGCCGATTCGCTCGCCGCGCTCCACCCGGTCGCCCGCTTTAGGGCGGAAGACGATGCGCCGCGCCAGCAGGCCGGCAATCTGCTTGAAAGAAACTTCGTGACCGTCGTCGCTTTCAACCACGGCCAGGTTCTGCTCGTTCTTCGCCGCTGATTCGGGATTCATCGCGTTGAGGAACTCGCCCTTCTGGTAGCGCACTTCGCGCAGCGTGCCGGAGATCGGCGAGCGGTTCACATGAACATTAAAGACGCTGAGGAAAATGCTGAGGCGCAGACTTTCGCCCGACGGCGTTATGACATGTTCAATGGAAGTAAGCTTACCGTCGGCGGGAGAGACAATCAGGCCCTCGCCCTGAGGAATCGTTCGGCGAGGATCGCGGAAGAACCAGAGAAAAAACGCCGCCAGCAAGACCGGAATGAGCGCCCACGCTCCTGCGCCGGTAAGAAAATACACTGCCGCGGCAACCGCCAGCAGGGTCAAGCCGTAGAGATAACCGTCACGAACCATGAGAGATAATTCTCTCATTATAAATTTTCGCGGCCAATTTTACTCAGGATTGCCACAGACAGCATACTTCACCCTCTGCCTGCCAAGAGGCAGAAACCCAGCGCGGCAGTTTTTTATGCTACATGATGGAAGACGCCGTGACGCAGCGCTTCCATTTCATCTTTAATGGATAATTTGAGCTTTTTTAGTCGGACTTCTTCGAGTTGTTCCTCGGCTGAAAGGTAGGGTTTCTGGAGCAGGCTTTCCAGTTTCTCCGAATAGTGCCGGTGCTGCTCTTGCAAATGGTGAATGACCTCACTATTCGGGGACCCGAACGTTTCCATATCCATGGAACATACCTCCTGCATAACACTCTAAGACGAACAAACTAGCACCTGGGAAGCCCGGTGGCAATGCGTTTTTCAGCTAAAGTTTTCCACTGGCTTTAGATTTTTGCCCATCAAGACCGCATCTTCTTCCGGAGAGTGGTAGTATGTTGGCCTCAACCCTTCGCGACTGAGGCCGAATTGTTCGTAAAGCTTTATGGCTCCGGTATTTGAGGCGCGGACTTCCAGCTCAATACGGATGGCTTCGTTACTCTGCGCCCAGCCGATCACTTCTTCAAAGAGAGCACGGCCAATTCCCTGCCCTCGCGCTTCTGTGGAGACGGCAATCGATTCCAGTTCACAGACTTCTGCCACCAGCTTCCCGATGGAAAATCCAAGCAGATGGCCGTCGGTCTCTGCAATGAATCCGGCGCGTCTTAGCAAGCCTGATTCATTATCGGAGATGCAACGGCTGTAGTCATCAGGACTCCAGCGTGGCGCCCCGGGGATTTCCTCAGCTAGGGCAAATACCGCTTCGATGTCACCTGCGGCTATGCGTCGGATAGTGCAGCTCATTGCCGAGCCAGTGCGCCAGATTTTTGCTTTTCTTTCACTTCGGCATCCGACCTACGCAGATAATTTCCGTCGAGTGAAGCGAGGTTGTCGAATTCTCCAGAAAGCAGCCGGGGCATGGCAACGATGAGGGCATCTGATGCTGTCGGTGGCATTACCACCTGTGCTCCAGGAAAGACCGCCGCGGTCCTGTCTTCGCAGACAGTCAACTGGGCAGGCGATTGCAGTTCATCGTGCAACTCATTCAGTGACAGGAGCGCTTCGCGTGGTAGTTCATCATCGCGGAAATAAAACTCGCCACGGCCCGCATCGAGCGCGGCATAGCGCTTTTGCGCCTTGGCCGCCAGCACCTGCAAACGCGAAACAGCAACGACCGGAGTGGCAAAGACTTCAGCTAGTCCCTTCACTGCGCTTACGCCGACGCGTACGCCGGTAAAGCTTCCCGGTCCGTTGACGACGATAATCGCCTCGACTTCCCGCAGAGAGATGCTATGCGTTTCCAGCAATTCGCGCAGACGCGGCATCAGCATGGCAGAGTAGGTCTTCCCGGCTAGTTCCACCGTTCCAAGCACAGTGATGCGCCCGTCGTCTCTGCGAGCAAGCGTGACCGTTCCCGTACTTCCACAGGTGTCGATAGCTAACAGCATCTATTTGGCCGGTTTCCGGTCCTGGCAGATTTCAAGCAGTACGCCTCCGGCGCTTGATGGATGCACAAAGAAATACAGGTGCCCACCCGCGCCGATCTGTATCTCATCGGAGATGAGTCGTGCGCCCCTCGCCTTCAGCGCTTCGAGCGTAGCCGAGATGTTATCGACATGCAGCGCAACATGATGTAGACCTTCGCCACGTTTCGCCAGAAATTTGCCTACTGGCGAATCTTCCGTCGTCGGCTCCAGCAATTCGATGCGGCTTTCATCGACGGGAACCATCCCCACTCGCACTTTCTCGTGCTCGACCGTCTCCACCTGCGCGACGCTCAAGCCGAGCGATTCGTAAAAACCGCGCGCCGCTGCGATGCTTTTGACCGCAATTCCGAGATGGTCGATCTTGGTCATGACTTCCATTTCTAACTACATCTTGTCATCTTGATCCTGAACGTAGCGAAGGGGAAGGACCTGCTTTTTAAGCTTTCATCACCCGCGCCACCAGTTCCGGCACCAGTTTATAAGGATCCTCGCGCCCGCTGGTCACTTGCTCTGCGTGATTTTCAAGTTCAGCATCGCTCAGTCCGTGCTCACGCGCCTGCCGCATCAGCGCGTGCCGCATCATTTCCGTGATGCGCTCACTCCAGTACTTCTTCCTGCGCGCTTCCATGCGGCCATCGCTCTCCAGCCATTGTTTCATCTTTACAATGGCCGCGACGAGCCTGTCGATTCCCTCGCCGGTCGTAGCTACTGTCTTTACAACCAGCGGAACCCAGCCGCTGTGGCTTCCCGCCAGCGACTGCATGGCGTGCACCTCTTTTTCCACGCGGTCAGCGCCTTCGCGGTCGGCCTTATTCACGACGAAGAGATCGGCAATCTCCATAATGCCCGCCTTGAGGCTCTGCACATCGTCGCCCATGCCTGGAACCAGCACGACAATAGTCACGTCCGAGAGGCGCACGATGTCGATCTCGTCTTGACCAACGCCGACGGTCTCGATCAGGATGACATCTTTGCCGCTGGCTTCAATGACCGAAGCTACATCGGCAGTGGTCCGCGCAAGCCCGCCGAGCGATCCCCGCGTGGCCATACTGCGGACATAGAGTCCCGGATCACTTAGATTTTCCTGCATTCGGATGCGGTCGCCGAGAATTGCGCCGCCGGTGAACGGACTGGTGGGATCGACCGCAATCACGCCAACCGTCATGCCAGCGCTGCGATAATGCCGCGCCAGTTTGTCAACAAGCGTGCTCTTGCCCGCACCGGGAGCGCCGGTGACGCCGATGCGTAGTGCCCGCCCGCTAAAGGGAAAACATCCTGACAGGACTTCGGCTGCGGATGAAACATCGTTCTCAACCAGAGAGACGGCGCGCGCAAGGGCGCGCACATCTCCAGAACGAAGACGGTCGATGAGTTGTGCAACGTCCTGCTCAGCGCTCGGAAGAGTTTTGCGCATCTAGCAAGCAATCATAGTTGAATGCGGACTGCACCTAGCCCCGCGACGGCATCACCTTCAGAATCTCGCGCGCGATTACCATGCGCTGGATCTCGCTGGTGCCTTCGCCAATGGTGCAGAGCTTCACGTCGCGGTAGAATTTCTCCGCCGGATAATCTTTGATGAAGCCGTAGCCACCGTGCAGTTGTACTGCCTGGTCGCAGATGCGCACCGCAACCTCGCTCGCGTAAAGTTTCGCCATCGACGATTCGCGCGTCACGCGCTGGCCCGCGTCTTTCAATACCGCCGCTCGCAGCGTCAACAGCCGCGCAGCGTCAAGTTCCGTGGCCATGTCGGCCAATTTCCACTGCACGCCCTGAAATTCGGCTATGGCCTTGCCGAACTGCCTGCGCTCCTTCACGTAATGCAGGCTGGCTTCGAGAGCGCCGCGCGCGATGCCGAGCGACAATGCCGCAATCGAGACGCGCCCGCCATCGAGAACGCGCATCGAGTCGATGAAGCCCTCGCCCAGCTTGCCCAGCAGGTTTTCTGCCGGAATTTCGCAATCCTCGAAAATCAGCTCTGAGGTATCGCTGGCGCGCAAACCAAGCTTGTTTTCCTTCTTCCCGGGTCGGAACCCGGGCGTCCCTTTTTCCACCACAAATGCCGAGAGCCCATGCGTGCCCTGTGTCTTATCGGTCACGGCGATGACGACGGCCGCATCCGCGTAATGGCCGTTGGTGATGAAGGTCTTGTTGCCGTTCAGCACCCAATTGCCGCCCTTGCGGACGGCGGTTGTCCGCGCGCCCGCTGCGTCCGAGCCGGAGTTTGGCTCGGTCAGTCCCCATGCGCCCAGCCATTCGCCGCTGGCTAGTCTCGGAATGTATTTCCGCCGCTGTTCTTCATTTCCAGCGAGAAAAATGTGGTTCGAGCAAAGCGAATTGTGCGCGGCAACGATGATGCCCACCGATCCGTCAACCGCCGAGAGTTCTTCAATCGCGGTCATGTAATCGACATAGCCCAAGCCGGCGCCGCCGTATTCAACAGGAAAGATCATACCCATCAATCCCATCTGGCCAAGCTGCTTCACGACATCGGCGGGAAACTCGCTGGCCTCGTCCCAGCGGGAGACGTTGGGCGCAATCTCGCGGTGCGCGAACTCGCGAATCTCTCGGCGCAGATGCTCCTGTTCCTCGGTAAGTTTGAAGGGATAGGTGGTTACGTCGGGCGCTGTGGCCTGCGAACTCATGTAGATGACTCCATGCGAAAAATGAATCGAGCGAAAACCTGTGATGGTAGCACTTTTGTTGGAGGTTTGTCGCTCGGTCATTTCACACCAGAACGCCGCGCTCCCGCGGCAGGGGGACTCTCACCGATGCCATCCCAGCTGCAGCAGCTCCCTGAATGCCCATTTCGGCATCTTCAAAAACGAGACAGTCCTCCCGTGCTACGCCCAGCCTTTCTGCGGCGAGCAGATAGCATTCCGGATCGGGCTTGGTCTTCTGGTAATCGCCCGCGCAGACCAGCGTCTCAAAACGGTCAAGCAGATTCAGCGCCGTCAGAGAAGCCATCACCGATTCACGCGTGCTGCCGGAAACAACCGCAAAAGGAATTTGTCCGTACTGGTCTTCAATATGCTCCAGCACTTCAGGAACGGAGGTCAATCGCGGAAGAATCTCGTAGTAGAGCGATTCTTTTCGATGCGCGACCTCATCAACAGGCATCTGCAATCCGCGCTGTCGGTTCAGCGTGGAAATGATCTCAGCTACCGGCATGCCGCCCCAGGCGTAGAACAGGTCTTCATCAAAGTCGCAGCCCCACTCGCCGAGCGCCTTCTTCCACGCGATGTAGTGCAGCGGCATCGAGTCGGTAATGGTGCCGTCGCAGTCAAACAGATACGCCTTGAATGTGCCTTCAGGCAATTTCAACTTCATCTTGATATGGATTCCTCTGCTTCTATTTTAGAGTGCGACGCCCTCACGTTCGCGTAAACGCTTCAGAACGTCATACACTCATTTCGAACCAAAATACATTCCTGGTTGAGGGGACAAATGCAGAAGAATTTTTTTGCGCTGGCTTTTCTTGCGCTCGGCGGCCTTACGGCGCTGGCGCAAACGCCAAATGCAAACTGGGTTGGGACGTGGGCGGCTTCGCCGGTTGGGTCAGCCGTGAACTATGCGCAGGCCGGGCCGGGCAACACAACGTATCGCAACATTATGCACATCAGCCTCGGCGGAAGCGCTGTGCGCGTGCAGCTCACCAATGAATTCGGCACGGAGCCGCTTGAAGTTGGCGCAGCGCATGTCGCCGTCAGCGCAGGCGGCGGTGGGGCAATTCAGACCGGTTCCGACCATGCGCTCACCTTTAACGGGCGTCCCACAGTCGAAATTCCCGCCGGCGCGTTTGTCGTAAGCGATCCGGTCACGATGCAGGCTGCGCCGCTCTCTGATCTGGTTGTAAGCGTGTATCTGCCTGATCAGCACATCCGCCACACCACCTGTCATGATTTTGGCGACTCGACCAACTACATCCTTCGCGGCGATGCCACCGCCGCTCCGACCGCCGACAACTCCAGCCCTATCGACTCCTGGTGCTTCGTGAAGGGAATCGACGTGAAGTCCGGCGTGGCCGCCGCAGCTATCGTGGCCTTTGGTGATTCCATTACCGACGGCGCGCTCTCGACCCGCGACGCCAACCACCGCTGGCCCGATGTGCTGGCCGCGCGACTTCAGGCTGACAAGAAGACGGCAAACCTCGGCGTCCTGAATGAAGGCATTGGCGGCAACCGCGTTCTGCATGACGGATACGGCCCCAGCGCGCTGGCCCGCTTTGACCGCGACGTGATCGCGCAGAGCGGCGTGAAGTACCTCATCATTCTTGAAGGCATCAACGACATCGGCCGCCTCAAAGAGCCGCGCGAGCCGGGCGACAAAATTACAGCCGACGACCTCATCTTCGGACTATCGCAACTGGTCACGCGCGCGCACCAGCACGGCATCAAAGTTTTCGGCGCGACGCTTACGCCGTATCTCCCAACCGGCTACTCATCACCGCAGGGCGAGCAGGTGCGCCAGGCCTATAACCAGTGGATCCGGACCAGCGGCGTCTTCGATGGCGTGATCGATTTCGACAAGATCACGCAGGACCCGGCTCATCCTGACCAGTTCCTGCCCGACTATGATTCCGGCGATCATCTGCATCCCAAAGATGCCGGATATAAGGCGATGGGCGATGCGATTGATTTGTCGTTATTTCACTAAGGTTTTCGCCCAAACAGAGGAATGACCGTGGCGCCCATGCCGCCGTTTGTTACCGGCCCGGGCGTCTCGCCTCTGGCATTACGCAGTTGCGGTGAACTGAAGTTCGGAAATTCAATCGTCAGCGACTCCGTCTGCTTGCCCTTCGTCTCGGTCCACTGCACCGTTCGCGTAAAGGGGCGCTCCTCGCCGAGCTGATACTTGTCCTGAACCACAACCCAGATTCGCGACCCGCTCTGCAGCTTTTTCTTCCAGTCCAATTCGAGTTTGTAATAGGACCCTCCATTGCCACGAAAAGCATTCTGGAGGTATTTGCGTGCATAAGTATTCATGTTGGGATTCTGGAGGCCCATGTTCTCAATGCCGCCCGGCGCACCAAACTGGATGCCGATCATATGCCCGGCATGCTCCCCTGAACCCTCACTGAGTTCCTCTTGCGCATCTTCATCGCGATGCTTCATCACCTGTCCTGGCACACCAAGCTCGCCCGCCGCTTCTTTAAAGAAGCACCCGCCCAGCGTCCAGTTGCGGAATGTGAACCTGCTGCTTATGTCGGGTAGCCCGGCCGCCATTTCAAATCTCCTATTCTGTCCCTGCCCGTCAATCTAGCACGCTGCGGGTAGCCGGGTCGCATTGCGGGCGGCAAAAATCCTGTTGATCACAGGAAAATACCATATCTTTCCCGGCCTGAATGCCGTAACGTTTCAAACACATGGCCGCAACTTTTGCCCGGCAACGTGTTTTAAATAGTTAGAGGTTCCGGTATCTGCCGTGTGGGCATCCGGAGGACGTCAACTGACCGCCCAGAAACGTTTGGCGGCAGTTTGACGGGGAGTTTCAGTTTATGCGGATTCTTCGTTCTATTGCGTTGCTTACGGTTCTCATCATGCCCGCTGCCTTTGCACACTCCCAGATTTCTGTAGGCATCGGCATCGGGCCAGCGATTGGTTATCCTGCTCCGGTCTATGTTGGCGGGCCGCCTGTCTGCACCTGGGGCTACTACTCTTATTATCCTTACGCTTGTGCTCCCTACGGCTACTACGGCTCTGACTGGTTCTTTGGAGGTGTCTTCATCGGCGCTGGCCCCTGGTATGCCGGCTGGTATGGACGCCCGTGGGGTTGGGGATGGGGCCATCCGTGGGGCGGTTGGGGATGGGGACATCCCTATTACGGCGGCAGATACGGCTATCGCGCCGGTTACGGCAATGGGTATGGCAACGGCTATAGTCACGGATTCAACAATGGCTATCGCAATGGCGGAGCCTACGGCGTGACTCATCCACCCTCGACGGGCAGCGTAAATGGTTACAACCGTGGATTCAACAATGGCTACCGTAACGGCGGAGCCTATGGCCGCTCGCCTTTGAACGGCGGAGCGCGCTCCATCGGTACGACCGGCTACCGCAGCGCCTATAACGGGAGCACTGGGTTCCGTGGATACAACGGCTTCAATGGTTCTTCCGGCTTCCATGGATATAGTGGATCGTCCGGGGTCCACAGCTTCAGCGGCTCATCAGGAATGCACGCTTACAACGGTGGTGGATTCTCCGGATTCCACGGTGGCTCCAGTGCCCATAGCTTCGGAGGTGGTGGGTTCCACGGTGGAGGTGGCTTTAGCGGTGGTTTCCATGGCGGAGGTGGAGGCTTCCATGGTGGTGGAGGTGGAGGATTTCACGGCGGCGGTGGTCACCGCTAATTTGACTCCAAAATAACAGAAGGCCCGTTCAGCAGGAGCGGGCCTTTCTCTTTGCTTGAAACTCGGTAGGCACTACTCATATCGCAGCGCAACATTCGGATCCACGCGCGTAGCCACCAGGGCCGGAACCAGATTCGCCGCCAGGGCAACAACACTCAGCACCAGTACAACCGTAAGATACGAAGCCGGATCATGAGCGCTCACATCAAACAACAAACTTCGCAGAAGACGTGAGACAGCAAACGCAATTCCCAGCCCGATAAATCCTCCAACCAGCACCAGCACCATTCCCTTCGCCAACACAAGCCGCAGAATATTCCCACGCGTCGCGCCCAGCGCCATGCGGACTCCGATCTCCTGCGTCCGCTGCGCCACGAGAAATGCAACCACTCCATAAAGCCCTACGATTGCCAGCAGCAATCCGGCAGCCGCAAAGAAACCGACCAGAGCCGTCTCAAAACGTGGCCGGTCTGCCAGCCTCTCCACTGTTTCTGTCAGAGGCTCAACCTCTACCGGCGCCGTCGGATCGAGCTTCGCAATCTGGATTCGCAACCACTGAGCCATTACCGAAGACGGCAGGTTCGTCTCAACCAAAAATACGCAATGCCGGCTCCAGCTTTCCGGATGATGGTTACTCCACAATTCGTAATATTCAGGCTCATCCTGCTCCGCAAGCCCGTCATTCTTCACGTCGCCGGCTACGCCCACAACCGTAAATACAGGGCCATCAATCGCAAAATATGGGCGATAATTCGCAAACTGAATGTGCTGCCCGACCGCATCGCCCTTGGGGAACAGCCTCTCAGCCAGCCGCTTGCTCAGGGCCATGAAATCGCCCTTCGCGCTGCGCTCTTCTTCAGTGAATCCCTGCCCCTGCAGAATGGGAATATTCAGCACGCGAAAATAATCGGGCGTCACCAGCCGCCTCACGAGTGTGCCTCCGGTTTCCGGTGGAATTGGCGGCCTTCCCAGCACATAGAAATCCCCTAACCGCGAACCACCATGCCAGCTGTTCCCATCCGGCGGCAATGAGTCACTGATGCTTACCCCCCGCACTCCCGGCAACTACGCATTGCTGTCTCGACGCGCAGATAAAAATCCATATACGCCGTGTTTCCCTGGTAGCGCGAATCCACCAGCGGAATCCGCACGGTCAGTACATTCTTCGTCTGCATTCCAAGGTCTTCGCGCTGCAAATTCCTGAAGCTTCGAATAAAAAGGCTCGCACCCGAAAGCAGAACAACGCTCACCGCAATCTGCGCAACTACAAGGAACCGCCGCATCCGCGTGTGAGCCCCCGAATTCGCCGTTCGCGCCGAGAGAGCAATCGAGCGCGGTTTTTCTAACGCCGGAGCCACGCCGCAGATCGCCGCGCACACGAGCGCAAGAAGAACGGCAAAGCCAATAATCCGCAAATCGAGCCGCGCGCCAGCAAGAAACGGAACGCCGGATGGCGAGATCTTGATAAACACCCGCAATAAAATCTCAGCCAGCCCACACCCCGCGGCTGCTCCAGCTATAGCAAGCAGCAGCGCTTCTGTCAGTGTTTGCCGGATGATCCGGAACCGGCTCGCGCCCAGCGCCGAGCGCACAGCAAGCTCGCGCTCTCTTGCTGCACTGCGCGCGGAAAACAGGCTGGCCACATTGGCGCATGCAATCAACATCACAGCCAGCGCCGCGCCCAGCAGCACACACGCAGCGCGATACGCGTCCTGCATCTGGCGGTCGCGAACGGAACGTATCTCCAGGTGGAACTGCTGCCGGAACTGCGCCGGAATCCACTGTTGCGTATGCCGGAAAATCGGGCCCATTTCTTCTCTGGCCTGCGCAATGCTCACACCCGGCCTCAACCGCGCAAAGGCCCACATCGGCTCTCCAATGCCGGCATTGACCGTGTGCTGCGCCGCGATATCCATCTGCGCTGGCCGTAGAACATCGACTGCCTGCAGCCTCGGCATTTCAAAATCCGGCGGAAGCACGCCAATCATGCGCGTCGGCTTGCCGTCGACCTCTATTTCTTTGTTCAGAACATCCCGCGAGCGGTTATAGCGCGCCAGCCACAGCGCATCGGAAATAAGCGCTGTTTTCGGCGCATTCGGTACATCTTCCTCGGGCAGAAAATTTCGTCCGAGCACCGGAGCCACACCCAGCGTCGGCAGGAAGTTGGCGGCCACGTCAGCGCAATGCAGTCGTATAGGATTCGAGGCAGTCAGGTTGCATTCGTGCGCTCCCTGCTCAAACGTCATCGACGCGAACGGCTTCTGGTTGTCGCGCCATTCATAGTAAAAACCGCCGAGCGTGAACTCCTGCTTCTCCAAAGGCTGCGACAGTCCTATCGACACCAACCGATCGCCGTGCGCATACGGCAATGGCCGAAAGAGAATCCGGTCCACCACGCTGAAGACTGCCGTCGTCGCGCCGATCCCGAGCGCCAGAGTCGCCAAAGCAGTTATGGCAAACACGGAATTGCGCCCGAAGCCGCGCAGCGCATAGCGCACGTCCTGCCGCAGCGTGTCCAGAAACCAGCCGGGCCGTGCCTCGCTGCATGACTCACGCGCAGACTCGATTCCACCAAACGCAATTAGCGCCTGCCGCCGCGCCTCATCCGGCGTCATCCCCGCGGCAATGTTCAACTCTGTCTGCCGTTCGATGTGAAAGCGCAGTTCTTCATCAATCTCAGGCATGTTCCTGCGGCGCAGCAAAAACTGCAGCTTGATCCAGAGCTCGCGCAAATGGATGAACATCACTGCGCCTCACCCTCAGCCTGATTGAGCACCAGCGCGATCGCCGCCGTCATCCGCTCCCACTGCCCGCGTTCGGCTTCAAGCTGCTTCTCGCCCTCAGATGTAAGCGAGTAATACTTTGCCCGGCGATTGTTCTCCGAGGGCCCCCATTCCGCAACGATCCAGCATCTGTATTCAAGCCGGTGCAGCGCCGGATAGAGTGATCCCTGTCCGACCTGAAGCACTTCCCGTGAGATCTGCTGAATGCGTTGGGCAATGCCCCACCCATGCATCGGCCCCATCGCCAACGTTCTCAAAATCAGAAGATCCAATGTCCCTTGCAGCAGCTCTGCAGACGACGCCACCTCTTACCCCTCGATATTCGACAAAAGAAATACTCGCTTCTCTTGTCGAATGTCAAGGGGGCGTTATTTAGCCAGGCCGGCTGTCATTTTTGCGATCTGGGCTGCTGCATCAGGATGAGCCAGTATTCGCACTCGATCACCCATCGAGCGCAATTCAGCCCGATCTTTGAGCATACCTGTAAGAGATTCAAGCAGCCTCTCCGGAGTCATCTCAGATTCGATCAGCATCCTTGCAGCCCCTGCTCCAGCCATCACCTCGGCGTTCTTACGCTGGTGGTCGTCGGCTGCACCCGGAAATGGCACAAGCAGAGCGGGTTTGCCTGCGGCCATCTCTTCAGCTACAGTGCTGGCGCCGCTGCGGGATAGCACCAGATCGGCTGCCTCGAAACGCTTCGCCATGTCGTCGAGAAATGCATGTACTTGCCAGCGAGTTGGGTCGGTCCCGCTCGCCGTATATGCCGCCTGGGTCTCCTCGGCATGACGCGATCCAGCCTGATGGAGAATTGTCAGACCGGGAATAGCATCGAGCAGGCGCGCGACAATCTGCGGCATCGTCCGGTTCAGCACCCGCGCGCCCTGGCTGCCGCCGAAGATAAGCAGGTGCGGCGGAGCATCTTCCGGACGCGGCTTTAGGTTGAAGAACTCGGTTCGAACCGGAATGCCGGTCACCTGCGCGTTGCGAAAGAATCTCAGCGCTGGCTCGAAGTTCACTGCCGCCGCCGAAATATGCTTGCCCACGAGCCGGTTCGCCAGGCCGGGAAAGGCATTCGGCTCGACCGCAAGCGTGGGAATGTGCGCAATAATGGCCGCAACCATCGCCGGCCCGGAAGCGTATCCGCCGACTCCAACCACCACATTCGGGTGGAACTGCTTCAGCAGTTTGCGGCAGTGCAGCACGCTCATCGGCAGATCGAGCATGGTGCGTACACGCGTGGCCAGGCTGACATTCTTGAGCTGGCCAACTTGGATTAACTCCAGCCGATGTCCGGCCTGCGGCACGAGACGCGATTCCAGCCCTCGCGGAGTGCCCACAAAAAGTAATTCTGACTGATACTGCTTCTGAAGCGCATCGGCAATGGCCAGCGCCGGCATGATGTGGCCGCCTGTGCCGCCACCTGCAATCAACACGCGCACAGCAGCTACTCGATCTCCCGCGTGATATTTAGCAGTACGCCCATCAGCGCCAGCATGATGAAGAGCGATGTTCCGC
>NZ_DASQIX010000052.1:0-52943 GCF_035631355.1 Alloacidobacterium sp. | reverse complement strand
GCTGTCCTACACCCGCCCCGACGACCTCGCCGCCATTGCCATCAAAGGCGCGCTAGCCAAGGTCCCCGCGCTCGATACCAAAGAAATCGAAGACGTCATTATGGGCTGCGCCATGCCCGAAGCCGAGCAGGGAATGAACGTCGCCCGCATCGCCAGCCTTCGCGCAGGCCTGCCGGTTGAAGCCTCTGCGATGACCATCAACCGCTTCTGCTCATCCGGGCTGCAATCCATCGCCATCGCCGCCGACCGCGTCCGCTCAGGCTCCGCCGGGGTCATGCTTTCCGGAGGAACCGAATCCATGAGCATGATCTCCATGGGCGGCCGCAAGATCAGCGCGAACCCATGGCTCGTCGATCACTACGCCGACACCTACCTCTCCATGGGTCTCACCGCCGAGCGCGTCGCCGCGAAATACGGCATCACCCGTGAACAAGCCGACGCCTTTTCCCTCAATAGCCACGAGAAAGCGCTGTCAGCCATCCAATCCGGCAGGTTCGACGAAGAAATTGTGCCTGTTACGGTGACAAATTCCACGCCGACCAAAAATCCCGCCAAGCCCGAAGTCAAAACCAACGAATTCAGGCGCGACGAGGGCCCCCGCGCCGACACATCCCTCGAAGCGCTGGCCAAACTCAAGCCAGCCTTCCACGCCAAGGGAACCGTAACAGCAGGGAACTCATCGCAAACCTCTGACGGAGCAGCCGCGGCCATCATCATGTCGTCCGACCGCGCCCAGGCGCTGAACCTGAAGCCGCTGGCACGCTTCGTCAGCTTCGCCACCGCCGGATGCCTGCCCGAAGAAATGGGATTGGGCCCAGTCTTCGCCATCCCCAAAGCCCTGAAACTGGCCGGACTGACCCTCGATCAGATCGACCTCATCGAACTGAACGAAGCCTTCGCCGCACAAGCATTAGCCGTAATTCAGCAAGCCGGACTCGACCCCGCCAAAGTCAACGTCAACGGCGGAGCCGTCGCATTAGGCCACCCCCTGGGCTGCACCGGAGCCAAACTCACCGCCACCCTCCTGCACGAAATGAAACGTCGCAACCTCCGCTACGGACTGGTGACGATGTGCGTAGGAGGCGGCATGGGCGCAGCTGGAGTGTTTGAAAACCTGAACTAGGTTCTCACTTTGGCCTGGTGAAGATGATCCGTCATGATAACGAAACTAGCTGCGTTGACTTGCACGGTTGTTGTGGCGTTTACGTTGCGAGCGCTTCCGACCCAGCGTCATGTACAGCTGGTGACCGTTGAGAAACTAAAGCAAGTGCTGGCTGCTTCTAATAAAGCCGATGCCGCCTTATCCCAGATACTTTCAGATTTGAAGTTGACCGAACGTCTGAGTGCGGCGAATCTCGCAACGTTGGAGAATGACCTGCTTGGGCCACAATCACGATTGGCGTTAACCGCACTGGCTGATGAGTCAGCATTTTTGAATCTTCCCGCAGCAGAAATTCCTGATGCTCCGCCGCCGGACTCGACAGAGCAAGCTGCCATGCTTGCCACGATGCAGCACTATGTAGGCACTGTTGTGCCTGCGTTGCCGAACTTCTTCGCCAGACGTACGACGCGTCATTTTCGGGGCACGAGCCTTTTATCTCCTCCATATAAGGCAGTTCCCAGGCTGGGCAGTGATGAATATCATCCATTCGTCACGTTGGAAACTACACATGCTCAGGCCTATAACCTGAAAGATCGTGAATTAGACGAGGCAGATAAAAAGGATCAGCAAGCCGCAGAAACGAGCATGAACTCGTCAGGAGAATTCGGTGCCATTCTCACGCACGTAGCAAACTGCGCGGACCAAAATAAAGCTACCTGGAAAGAATGGGAGCAAGGTCAGACCGGACTGCTGGCAGTCTTTCTCTACGAATGCACAGAGAGCGAGTCAGCCACCGACGGAGCAGGAGCGCCACGCGGATCACCGGCGACAATGACAATCAGCGGTGAAATCGCATTCGATCCGCATGATGGAACCATCATGCGCTTGACGAGAATCTCACGCGGAAAGGTCGATTGGTTCCTCCACAAAGGTGCGCTGTGGGAGCGGGCCATCATGGTGGAGTACCTTCCGCAGGAGATAGACGGCCACTCCTATGTCTGTCCGGTCAAAAGTGTCGTCATGTATCCCATGCCTCCGTATTCGCAACAAGATAAAGATATTGAAGAGGGTCGTACCTATTACCTTCCTGTGGATGAATTTCTGAATGATGTCTATTTCGACCAGTACCATCTCTTCAAGGCAAAAGCGCAGATGCTTCCTGGATACACACCGCAGCCACATTAACGCCAATCTTCACAAAACAAGCGTAGGATGTTCCGTTGCATCCAAGAAACAGGAGCACCGAAAGAACATGGCCACCGCTACCACTTCCGCTCCCGCCAAAGCCGTCACCGGCGGCAGCTTTCTGATCGAAGAGCGCCAACCCTCCGACATTTTCACGCCCGAGGACTTCTCCGACGAGCAGCGCCAGATCGCCGAAACCGCTGCGCAGTTCGCTGCCAATGAAGTCCTGCCTGTAGCCGAAGCCATCGAGTCCAAAGACTTCGCCACCACCCGCGGACTGCTCAAAAAAGCCGGCGACCTCGGCCTCATGGCGGTCGATGTCCCCGAAGCCTACGGCGGACTCGCCATGGACAAGGTCACCTCAGCCATCATCGCCGACCGCATGTCTGTGTTGGCTAGTTTCTCCGTCGCCTTCAGCGCGCACGTCGGAATCGGCACGCTGCCGCTCGTCTGGTACGGAACCGACGAGCAAAAAGAAAAATACCTGCCCAAGCTCGCCACCGGGGAATGGATCGCTGCCTACGCGCTCTCTGAAGCTTCATCCGGCTCCGACGCCATGAACATCCGCACTCGCGCCGCGCTCTCCGATGACGGCAAGCACTACATCCTCAATGGCGAAAAAATGTGGATCACCAACGCGGGCTTCGCCGATCTCTACACTGTCTTCGCCAAGATCGCCGACCCCAAAGACCCCGACCCGGGCAAGACCAAAATGTCCGCGTTCCTCATCGAGCGCAATACGCCCGGCCTAACCGTCGGCGCAGAAGAGCACAAGCTAGGCATCCGCGGATCATCCACCTGTCCGCTCATACTCTCCGACTGCAAAGTGCCCGCCGAAAATCTTCTCGGCGAAGCCGGTAAAGGCCACCACATCGCTTTCAACATCCTCAACATCGGCCGCTTCAAGCTGGGAGCAGCCTGCCTCGGCGGCGCTCGCAGCTCGCTAGGCAACGGAATCAAATATGCCAAAGACCGCAAGGCCTTCGGCAAGTCTATCTCCGACTTCGGCCTCATCCAGCAGAAGCTCGCCGACTCCACCGCACGCATCTTCGTCGGCGAAGCCATGACTTACAGAACTGTAGGCATGATCGACGCCGCCCTCGCCAGCATCCCTGAAGACCAGGCCCGCAACTCCCGCGAGATCCAGAAGCGCATTGAGGAGTACGCCGTCGAATGCTCGATCCTCAAAGTCTGGGGCTCCGAGATGCTCGACGCCGTCGTCGATCACGTCGTCCAGATCTACGCCGGATATGGCTACGTCGAGGAGTACCCGGCAGAGCGCGCCTACCGCGACTCGCGCATCAATAGAATTTTTGAGGGCACCAACGAAATCAACCGTCTCATCATCATCGGCTTCCTCATGAAGCGCGCCATGACCGGCCAGCTCCCGCTGCTTGCCGCCATCAAGCAGCTCATGGACGAGGTTATGTCCCCGCCCTCACCCAGCTTCGACGATTCCCCCGAAGACGCCCTCGCCCGCGAAGCCCAGATCCTCGCCAACGCGAAGAAGCTGGCCCTCCTTGCCGCCGGAGCCGCCAGCCAGAAGTACATGAACTCGCTCGCCGACCAGCAGGAAATCATGGCCGACCTCGCCGACATGCTCATCGAAATCTACGCCGTCGAATCCGCAATTCTTCGAGCGCGCAAGATGCGGGTGCCCCAGGTCCACGCAGGGGACCTGGGTGTCTTATCCACCCAGTACTACACCGCCCGCGCTATGACCATCCTCGAACCAGCCGCCCGTCGCGTTCTCGCCGCCGTGGCCGAGGGCGACATGCTGCGTACGCAACTCGCCATCCTGCGCCGCCTCGTCAAACACGAACCGGCAGACACCATCCGGATCGGCCGCGACCTCGCCCGCCACGCTATCGAAGCAGGAAAATATCCACTCTGACCCTGCTAAGTAACAAGAGTTGTCATCCCGACCCGGAGTCGCGCAGCGACGTAGTGGAGGAACCTACTGTTTTCTTTAAATAACGAAACGCGGGTGCCCCATCCTTTTTGCGAAGCAAAGGGTGGGAAAGCAACATTTCACCCCACCATCCCAAAAACAAAAATCCCAAATCCCCGAAACAAAATCCCCAATCCTCGGTCTACTACTATGCAGCCATTGGCAGCAGAGGAAACCGCTTGCGCACAAACCTGCGCGTTGTCCTATACTCGTACACGATCCAAAGCATCGCAGAATGCGGCTTGCCTTTCTTCCGTTTCCTCAGCGACACTTTCAATTCAACATTACGCCGTTTCACAGGATGGCTATGTCTGATACATACTGCACGCCGCGCACCGTCATTTCCCGTCTGGCCGCGTTCGTAGCCGCCGGGCTGTTCGCTTTCACTGCCTCGGCTTTCGCCCAAACGCAACCCCAGTCGGAAGCCGTCATCATCCCCAACCGCATCACGCAGGTCATTAATTCTGACCAGCGCGTTACGCTGGCTCACAACGTGCATCCGCTGGCCCAGCTCAAGTTTGACCGGGGAGCAGCTCCTGGCTCAATGCCAACCGGGCGCATCATGCTGGTGCTCAAGCGCAGTGACACGCAGGAACAGGCCCTCCGCCAGTATCTCGGCGACCTGCAGAACCCCAATTCGCCCAGCTACCGCAAGTGGCTCACGCCCGCGCAGTTCGGCCAGCGCTACGGCATCAGCGACACTGACCTGACGACTGTGACTGCGTGGCTGCAGTCGCAGGGCTTTACCGTCGAGCAGGTTCCCCCGGCGCGAAACTTCATCATCTTCTCCGGCAACATGGCCCAGGTTCAGCAGGCGTTTAACACCTCTATTCACAGGTACGTAGTGAATGGCGAGACGCACTTCGCGAACGCCACCGATCCGCAGATTCCAGCCGCTCTTGCTCCGGTTGTTGCAGGCGTCGCGCAGTTGAATGACTTCCGCCCGAAGCGCGGAGCCATCATAAAATCCGCGGCCCACTTCGATACGGACGCGAAGCGGATCAAACCAAATCTCACTCTTACAGATTCTGCGAACAACAACTACCTCTATACCGCCCCTGCCGACGCAGCTACGATTTACGACACAACCAACTCAGCACTGAATCCCAAGTACACGGGAACTACTTACGACGGGACCGGTGTAACCATCGGCATCGCAGGTGATTCCAACATCACGGCGCAGGACATCCAGCTTTATCGCGCCGCATTCCTGCCCTCGTCCTACAGTTCTAATCAGCCGAATATCATCATCGATGGCAATGATCCCGGCATCAACGGTGACGCTATCGAAGCGCTGCTCGACCTGGAAGTATCCGGCGGCATTGCTCCCGGTGCGAAGGTCAATTTCTACACAGCGGCTTCCACCGATCTTCAGTCCGGACTCATTCTTGCCATCGACCGCGCGCTCAACGACAACACGGTCAGCATTCTCAATGTCAGCTTTGGTGCCTGCGAGCTTAACCAGGGCGCCAGCGGCAACGCGCAGATTCTCTCCATGTGGCAGCAGGCTGCCGCCCAGGGAATCAGCGTCACCGTCTCCACCGGCGATAGCGGTTCCGCAGGCTGCGATGATCCAAATTCGGAGACCGCTGCGACAGGTGGTCTTGCCGTGAACGGCCTCGGCTCCACGGCCTATAACATTTCCGTCGGTGGCACCGATTACGACATACTTCAGTCGAGCAGCACGTCTTTTGCCCAGTATGTAAGCACCAGCAACGCCGCCAACACCTTTTACCGCACCGCCCTCAGCTACATTCCAGAGAGCCCGTGGAACGACTCGACCAAAACCAACGCGGGAGGCTACAGCGCGAATCAGCCCCTGACCGACAGCAATGGCAACACCAACATCGCCGGCGCGGGCGGCGGCATCAGCAGCATGGCTGTTTGCTCGACTGCTCTTGATTCAAATGGAAACTGCCCCGGCACGCTCGGGCCTTACCCGCAGCCGCCATTTCAGACAGGTGTTTCGAATAACGTCAGTTCATCTGCCCGTGTTCTGCCTGACGTATCCTTCCTCGCTGCCGACGGACTCTATGGCGCTCTCTGGGTCGTCTGCTCGGACAATGTCGCCAACGGCTCCAGTAGTCCGCAGACCGATTGCCAGACGACGAATGGATCGTTTAATGGCTCAACGACCTTCACCGGCGTAGGTGGCACCTCCGCAGCGTCTCCGGCCTTTGCCGGAATGCTGGCTCTCGTTAGCCAGTCACAGGGCGGAGTGCGTCTCGGGCAGGCGGCCAATGTGCTGTACAATCTCGCCGCCCAGGCGTCGCTCTACCCCACTATCTTCCATGATGTGGCCACCGGCAATAACTCTGTCGTTTGCCAGTCGGGTAAGCCCAATTGCGGATCGAATGGTTTCCTCACCGGCTACAACGCCACCGCTGGCGCAACCGCCGCAGCCGCCTATGACGCAGCTTCAGGTTTGGGGAGCGTCGACGTTGCACAGCTCATTGCCAACTGGAAGAAGGCCAGCTTTACCGCGACCTCAACGACACTCGCCGCCACCAACTCAACCAGCGTGACGCACGGAACTAAGATCAACTTCAACATTACCGTCTCACCAGCGCCGGGTCAGAGTTCGGAATTTGTAAGCCTCATCAACAACAGCGGCCTGGCAAACAACGGAGCGCTTGTGACCGGGGCAATTCCGCTGTCCGGCGGCTCCGCCAGCATGTCGACGGGTGATCTTCCCGGTGGCTCCTACAACGTCTATGCCTACTATGGCGGTGACGTAAACCACACCGGCAGTCAGTCCGCCGCGGTTGCGGTCAACATCAGCCCCGAATCCAGCGCGTTGGCCATCGGCGCTACCATGATTGATCCGCAGAGCGGCAGTCCCGTCTGCGACGATGTCACCGGGAGCGGCGCCCCTACGTGCACGTCTGGAACTCTGCCATACGGCTTAGCCACTTCAGTGAGTGGGCAGGTGCAGGGAGGATCGGGTTCCAATACGGTTGCGACCGGAAGCATCAGCTTCGCCGACACGGCTGGGTCGCTCCCCAACTCTACAGTAGCGATTACCAGCAGCGGAATTGCCAGCTACAACAACTTCACTAGCCAAAATCAGACGCTGCCGGTTGCAACAAATGGCTTGACTGCCACCTATGGAGGCGACGCCAGCTATTCCGGGAGCAATTCCGGAAGCGCATATAACATCGTTGTTGGCAAGGGTTCCACCAGCGTTTCCGTCAGCGGAACACAGAGCGGGACCAACGTTACCCTCGAGGCTCAGGTCGATACGGACAGCATTGGAGCCGCGCCAACCGGAACTGTGACATTCGCGGTTGGAAGCACCACCCTGGGAACAGCTCCTTCAGCATCGCAAACAGGATTTGTCTCCAGCGGGACCGTCGCGTCGCTGTATCAGATCACCATTCCAGCAAGCACAAGTGGCCTGGTGAGTGGCAGCAATACCATCACGGCAACATACGCAGGTGACGCCAACTACGTGACATCCAATGCCAACGCCTCAATTGTCATCACCGGCGGTGGTGGTGGAGGCAGCTTCAAGCTCGGAGGTGGCAGCGGTATCACCATTAATGCCGGAGCGACCAGCGGCAACACTTCCGGCATCACCGTAACTCCGGCATCCGGATTCACTGGCGCGGTGAGCCTTACCTGCGCACTTACGTCCAGCCCGGCCGGAGCCATGGACTTGCCAACATGCGGCCTGAACCCAGCCTCGGTAACAATCAGCGGAACAACAGCCGGCAACTCCACTTTCACCGTCACGTCTACATCGCACACAAGTGGCGCTCTTGCCTGGCCGCTTAAGAACCTCTTTGAGGCAACTGGCGGCACAGCGCTGGCCTGCCTGCTGATGTTCACCATCCCCGCCCGCCGCAAAGGATGGCGCGCCATCCTCAGCCTCATCGCATTCGCCATCGCCATCTCCGGAGCAATTGGTTGCGGCGGCGGCAGCAGCGGTGGTGGAGGCAATGGCGGTGGAACGACCAGCGGCGCCTATGTCTTTACCGTAACCGGCACCGGCGGCAGCTCAGGAAGCAGCACCACCTCAACCGTAAGCGTCCAGGTAAACATCAACTAAACGCAACCCACCAGACAGCCGCACTCCTTTACGAAGTGCGGCTGTTTTATGCGCCAAAACCAGTGTTAAATCACCGAAAAAACCACAAATCCGCGCTTAACTCCGCCAAAAAGACACAAATTCCACCTCTCAGTCGCATCTCTCAAGCCGCGATGTCATCCTGAGCGAAGCGGAAAGACCTGCGGTTCGCAACGGGCGGCAAGAAAATGGGTGCCCGATCCTTCACAAAGTAAAGGGTGGGAAAGCAATGCCCTACCCATGAAAACCAAAAGAGGTGCAAAGCGCCTCTCTGTAGAAGCATCGGCCTTTAGGCCTGCCGAAAAGGTGCCGGTTTCGTAAGGGCATGGCTTCAGCCATGCCGTAAATATCATAGAATCAGTGCGGCTTTAGCCGCTGAGGTAATAGTTTTTCTCTCCAATGGGCTTTTAGCATTCCTTTACCCGCCAAACAGCGCGGGAATGAACGGCCTTTCAGGCCCGGGCAATGTGCAAAATCTTGTCAAGCCCCTGGCTATCAAAATAATCCTCAATTCATTGAAAATAAATAGCTTATTCTTTCAGATAATTGACCTGTTATTTCTCAAAATCTACTATTCTGGATATAGAGGGAAAAAGCCCGTCGACAGGCGGGCTTTTCATTGTGGCAAAACGGATCCCTGGCTAAGTGATTGAAAACACTAGGTAACATTTAACCCGAGCAGAATCATACAGTTACCTGGGGACGATCCCCTGCTAAGCTGTTGAAAATAAATAAAGCACCCCGCAAGAAGGGGAGGGGAGTCTGGTCTGGGTGAAGGATCCTATTGTGGAGGACGTTGCTCCAGCTCCGGATTCGAATTGGTATTGTCGTCAAACGACCGCACCTGTCCAACGGCCTGTGTCGTGGTCACCGTAATCGGCGACTGCAGCTTGAAGTTGACCAACGTTTCCGGCTGAATCTGTACCTGCTGGCCGCGAGTGACTCCGTTAACGCCGGCGCCCGTCGCGCCACCAGCAGCCGCGCCAATAGCCGCGCCTCTGCCGCCGCCCGCCAGCGCGCCGATAATCGCACCCAGCGCAGCGCCGCCGCCAGTCTTCATTGCCGTGTTCTTGCCGCGTCCCTGACCTTCTTTGGAATACGCGTCCGTAACCACCGGAATCTGGCGGCTGTGGGTGCTGATCTGTGTCAGTTCAATCGAGAGCAGCGAGCTGCCGGAGAAGTGGGCCGCGTCCTTGGCGTCAACCACGCGGCCCGTGACGGTGACCCCTTGCGGAACAGCGACCATGCCATCGGCAACGAGGTCGCCTGCGAGTGAGCCATGGAAGACCAGATTTGGCTGCGCGTCCTTGCTGCTGAGCGCCTCGGTAATACGCACCGGAACAATCGTGCCCGCCGGAATTGTGACCGTCTTCTCGACCGGCTGCGGAGGCGGAGGAGGCGGAGCCGGCGCTGGCGGAGGTGCCGGCTGGTCCACGGGGGCTGGCGCAACAGCAGGTTCCGGTGGCGGCAGAGGCGCCGATTCAGCCATCTGCTTCTCCTCATGGTGCTTGCGCTTCTTTTCAGCCGGGGGTGGCACAGGCGCTGGCGCAACTGCAGTCTGTTTCGGCGCGACGGTCAGATTGTTCACGACAGTCTTCACGCCGTCCACGCTGCCTGCATCGTTTCCCGCCAGAGCGCGTGATGCATCGTCATTCGCGATGCCTGAAAGAGTGGCTATGCCATTTGTAACGCCAACCTGAATGTTCTGGCCATTCAGCGCGCTCTCAGCGGAAATCTTGCCCTGTATGTCATTCGTAATTTGTTGGTCTGTGGGATGAGAAGGTTGAACCGCAGCTTGCTCTCGTTTGCAGCCTGCGGCAAGCAGCAGTGCGCTTGCGAGCAGAGCAGTTTGCAAGACGCGCATTTTCATCTGGAAAGTGTGCATAATGACCATTATCTCCATCGAGAAGCGGAATAACATAAGCTACTTATGGCAGCGGGATTGATTGTCGCGGCATCTACTCATATATTGACGACACGGGAGACTGAAAGGCTCTAGTACTGTACCCTCCGGTTTCCGGTGAAGGAGAACGCACTTATGTCGGATGAAAAGCAGTCAAGCGGATTCAGTTGGTTTGTGGCCGGTCTGGGAATTGGCGCCTTGCTGGGTGTTCTCTACGCCCCCAAGTCGGGCCGCGAAACCCGCGAAGACCTGGCCAACAGCGCGCGTGAAAGCACAGAATATCTGAAGCAGCGCTCACGCGAGGCCGCCGATCAGGTTGGCGTATACGTTGATCGCGGCAAGGCACAGGTGAGTGACTATGTTGACCGCGGCAAGGATTACGCGAGCCGTGGTAAGTCACAGTTCAATGACTGGATGAACCAGGGCCGCCAGTTTGTGAACGAGCAGAGTGATCGGGTCTCGGCCGCAGTGGACGCAGGCCGGCAGGCCTATCGCACCACAACCAACGAGCCTTCACCCACTGAAGAGCCATCGAATTCGTAGTTGATAGAGGAGCGCCAATCGAAACCGGCGACAAAGAAATATGCAGACAATACCAGAGATTGTTCTCATCATCTTTACGGCTGTTACTTCGATTGGCGTTCTTATACAAGCCTTTGTAATGATCGGCCTGTACCTGGCCGCTAAAAAAACAACGGACGAATTTCGCGAGCTTTCCGGTCAACTCAAGCAGCACATCATTCCTACCCTGTCCACAACTCGCAATCTGCTTGAAGACATTTCACCAAAGATCAAGGTGGCAACTTCAAATCTGGTAGAGGCGAGCGGTATCCTGCGCTCGCAGGTCGAACACGTAAATAAGACAGTAGGCCAGGTAGTTGACACGGCGCAGGCGCAGGTCACGCGGGTCGATCAGGCTGCAACGGCTGTCCTTGATGGCATCACGCAAGCAACCGCCGCCGTACAGCAAGGGATTGCCACGCCTCTGAAGCAGGTGTCCGGTGTGCTGAACGGTCTCCGCGTAGGGTTTGAGGTCTTTCGCGGGAAGGAACGCCCAACGCACGTCGAAGGTGACGGTAGCAATTTCGTCTGATCTTTAGGGCTGATTCAAGAATTGCGCTACAACCGGATTCATCTTCGCACTCTCGCAGCCTGGGGCCATGTGTCCGCAGTCTGACTCGAGCAGCAGCACCTGTGCATGAATCAGCTTGGCGAACCCCAGAGCAGGCAGCGGGTTCACCATGTGGTCCTGCGTGGCGCTGACTACGAGCACCTTCGCCTTCACTTTATTCGCAGCGTCATAGAGAGAGCCGCCCTGGGCGATGTCATGCCCTATAAGCGCCTGCAACTGCCAGCGGTAATCGTTTGCGTCCATAAAGCGGTCGCCATTGGCGACAATCTGGTCGAAATACTGATGAAAGCCCTCGCGCGTGGTGTGGTTAGCGATGAAGTCCGGCGTGGACAGATTCTTGTTGTGGATGAGCGCGACCAGCGAGAGCGACGGCGTTTGCGTGTATTTGCCATTCTGATATGCCGGGTCGGACTCCAATGCTTTAAGCTCCATGTTCCACAGCAACAGGTCGTAGGAACTCATCTGCGGCGTGCCCACGATAGGTATGGCGAGGTCCATGAAGTCCGGATAGCTCACGATCCATTGAAAAGTCTGAATGCCGCCCATGGAAATGCCCATGACCGCGTGCAGATGCTTGAGGTGCAGCGTCTCGGTCGCTAGGCGGTATTCGGAGTAAACCATGTCGCGAATGGAGAACTGCGGAAAGTCGGTGCCGTGCTGAGTCGTGCTGTTCGAGGGCGAGCAGGAAATGCCATTACCCACCGAATCGACGGCAATGACGAAGTATTTCGACGTATCGACGTATGAGCCTGGCCCGAGGGTCGCAGCGATGTCTCCGCTCTTTCCAAGAAACCATGTTGGAAAGAGCACGGCATTCGATTTGGCGGCATTTAGCGCGCCCATGGTGCGATAACCGAGCTTGCAGTCATGGATGACGGAGCCATTCTCAAGCTTCAGGTCGCCAAGGTTGGCATATTGAAGCGGCGGAAGCGTTTGTCCCTGAAGAAAGACGGAAAACAGCAGGAAACAGAAGACCGGAAGCGCGCGTCGCATTTCGATTGCTATTCTAATTGGTCGGAATAAATCTACTCTGGAGCGATGCATTGCGGTTTGCGATTAGTTCGGCCGTTGCCTGTGGTGTGCTTTTGTTTTCTTCCCTTCAAATGAACGCACAATCTACTCAGCCATCATTCAACAACACCCTGATGCCGCAGCCGGCGAAGCTGACGGTAGGACAAGGCGGTTTCGTCATCACCTCGACATTTACGGTCGCCGCCCAGCAATTCAGCGACGAGCGGCTGGATGCCGGCATCCAGAGAATGCTGCATCGGCTGGAGTACCAGACCGGAGTGCCGATTGCGAAAGACATCCGCAAGGATGCTGCGGGTGCTTCGCTTGTCATTGACGTGAAAGGCGCGGGTGAAGCTGTCCAGTCGGTTGATGAGGATGAGTCATACGCGCTGAACGTTACGTCGAGCAGCGCGAAGCTGGAAGCGAATACCGTAGTCGGCGCGCTGCGCGGCATGGAGACTTTACTGCAACTGGTGCAGCCGGACCATTCCGCGTATTTTCTCCCGGCAGTGAGTATTGAGGACACGCCGCGCTTTCGCTGGCGTGGACTGCTGATCGATGTTGGCCGTCATTTTGAGCCGGTCAGCGTGATTGAGCGCACGCTAGATGGTATGGCGGCGGTAAAACTGAACGTCTTCCACTGGCACCTGACCGATGACCAGGGCTTCCGCATCGAAAGCAAGCTATACCCAAAGTTGACCGGCATGGGCTCTGATGGCCTGTACTACACGCAGGAGCAAGCGAAGGAAGTGGTCGCTTATGCGCGCGCCCGCGGCATTCGTGTCGTGCCGGAGTTCGACATGCCGGGCCACACTACGAGCTGGTTTGTTGGCTACCCCGAGCTTTCCAGCGGTGCAGGCCCCTATCAGATTCGGCGCGAGTTCGGCATTTCCGACTACGCCATGGACCCAACGCGCGACAGCACTTATAAGTTTATCGACGGCTTCCTCGGCGAAATGGCAACGATCTTTCCTGATCCGTATCTGCATATTGGCGGTGATGAGACGAACGGTGTGCAGTGGAAGAACAATCCACGCCTAGTAGAGTTCATGCAGAAGCACGGCATGAAGGACACGGCGGCGTTGCAGGCTTACTTTAACCAGCGCCTGCTGAAGATTGTGGAGAAGCACCATAAACACATGGTCGGCTGGGACGAGGTGATGAACCCGGCTCTGCCAAAGGACGTTGTCGTGCAATCGTGGCGCGGCACGGAATCGCTGGCTGCGGGCGCGAAACAGGGGTATCAGGGAATTCTGTCGGCGCCGTATTACCTCGATGCGATGAAATCTGCAGGCGAGCATTACCTCGCTGATCCGTTGCCGTCGAACTCTGATCTGACTCCGGAGCAGCGTAAGCTCATCATGGGCGGCGAAGTCTGCATGTGGGGCGAGCAGTTGTATGAGCGCACCATCGATTCGCGCATCTGGCCGCGTACGGCGGCGATCGCGGAGCGTTTCTGGTCGCCTGAGAATGTCCGCGACGTGAACGACATGTATCGCCGTCTGCATGTGATGTCGGTGCGGCTGGAAGCATTTGGCCTGACGCATCTCACGCAGGAAGACGTGGGACTGCGCGCCCTGGCCGGCACGACGGACATTGACGCCCTGCGCGGCTTTGCTTCGGTGCTTGAGCCGGTGAGCTTTGGAAATCGCTACCAGGGGCAGCACACTTCGCAGCTGACTCCGCTGGACCGGCTGGTGGATGCCGTGCGGCCCGATCCGCCATCGAAGCATGAGATGGAAGTCCTGGTCAGCGCCTTCCTGCAAAATCCATCACAACATGAGGCGGAGCGGCGCCAACTGGAGGCTGCATTTGCGTCGTGGACAGCGGCCGCTCCGAAGGTGCAGCAACAGGTCGCGGCTTCGCCCATACTCGCAGAGGACGCCGCAGAGCGGGCACTGCAGTTTGCTCAGTTGGCCGCCATAGGCTCGCAGGCGATTACGAGCTTATCGGGCGGAAGCGCTGCTCCCGCCGGATGGAAACAGAGCAGCCTTGCGGCAATCGATGCGGCCAAGAAGCCGGAGGGGCTGGTGCGGTTTACTGAGCTCGACCCGCTGCAAAAGCTGGTGGAAGCAACGCAATAAAATTACGCGAGGCTGCTTTGCGGAGCAGCCTCTTTCATCTGCTGCCGGTACCACTCGACCGTACGGCGCAGCCCTTCCTCAAAGCTGACCAGCGGCTCATAGCCGAAGGCTTCACGCGCAGCGCTGATGTCGGCCAGCGAGTCCTGTATATCGCCGGTGCGCGGCGGCCCATAGAGAGGCGGATTGGTGAAACCCGTCAGCTCCGCGAGGATTTTGTATGTCTTGTTTAGAGTGTGGCGCTCACCGCAAGCCACGTTAAAGACCCTGCCCGCCACTTTTTCCGCCGGCGCATGCAGGGCGAGAAGGTTGGCCGAAACGGCATTCTCAATGTAGGTGAAATCGCGTCCCTGTTCGCCGTCGCCGAATATCGTTGGTTGTTCTCCGTTCAACATCTGCAGCGTGAACTTCGCCATAACGCCGCTGTATGGGGAATCGGGCACTTGCCTCGGACCGAAGATGTTGAAGTATCGCAGGCACACGGTTTCCAGCCCATAAACCTGCCAATAGCTGCGCATGTAAAGCTCGCCGGCAAGCTTCTGCACCGGATACGGCGCAATGGGCATGGGAACCATCGTCTCTTTGCGTGGAAAGCCGGGCTGATTGCCATAGGCGGAAGACGACGCGGCATAAACGATACGTTTGACGCCCGCGGCGCGAGCGCCTTCGAGCACATTGAAGGTGCCGTCAATGTTGGCAGTATGGCTGGTGCGAGGGTCTTTCACTGATCGCGGCACCGATGGCAATGCGCCCTGATGCACGATGTAATCGACATTTTCACAGGCGCGGGCCACCTCGTCCGCATGGCGAAGATCGCCCTGGACAAACTCCATGCTGTTGAGAATGCCGGCAAGGTTCTGTTTGCGTCCGGTTTCAAAATTGTCGAAACCGCGAACGGTTTCGCCGCGTTCTACAAGCGCTTGTGCGATCCAGGAGCCGAGGAATCCGGCGCAGCCGGTTACGAGATATCGAGCCATGTTCTTCTATGGTAGCTGCTATGAGCGAGGCTGCGTAAGTTGTGCAGAATCAGGCATACTGGAAATACATGCAAGCCCTCCAGCCATTCAGACTTGCTCCATATTTTCGAACCCGCGTATGGGGGTTCAACGATCTTTCACCCTGGTACGACTACAAAACTGACGGCGAGCCGATCGGCGAAGTGTGGCTTACCGGCGAAATGTGTTCGGCTGATACAGGGCCGCTAAAAGGACAGTCTCTGAAGGAAATTTCAGTCGCTCACGGCGAAGCCTTGCTTGGTGCAGGCCGCGCTGGACAGGAGTTTCCGCTCCTCGTCAAAGTGCTTTTCCCCAAGGAAAAGCTCAGTGTGCAGGTGCATCCCGACGACGCGCTGGCGCAGAAGTACGGTGAACCGCGCGGCAAGACCGAGTGCTGGTATGCGCTGGACGCACAGCCGGGCGCGGCAGTCGCTCTTGGCATCAAACCCGGTACTCCGAGCGAAGAAGTGCATACGGCCATCACCGAGTCACGCCTGGAAGAATTGCTGGTATCTGTGCCCGTGAGTAAGGGTGACATGATCTTTGTGGACGCGGGAACGGTACATGCCATCGGGCCTGGTGCGGTATTGCTGGAAACGCAGCAGACGAGCGACTTGACGTACCGGATGTATGATTACGGGCGTCCCCGGGAACTTCACCTGGATAAATCGTTCGAAGCGATGCGCTTAGCAACTGGTTCGGGAAAAATGACACCTAAGAAGGTGGATGGGCATTCCATTTTGATTGACCAGAAATATTTTCGTGTAGAGCGGTGGAAAGGAACCACGCTCTCGTCCGAGAACGCATTCGCGGATGTCGTCCAGATGGTTTTCATTGCAGAAGGGAAGTTAAGAGTTGAAGGCCGCAGCTTCGAGCCGTTCGCTTTGGAGCGCTGCCAGCTTGCGGTGATTCCGGCAGGCGCTCGCGATTGGAAGCTTGTGACGGAAGCCGCTTCCGAAGTGATTCGCATCCTTCCACAATCTGCTTAGGTACGGAGGCCATGTCCAAAGTGATCGATTTTCGGCCAATCATTCTGGCCGGGGGCAGCGGGACGCGATTCTGGCCGCGCAGCCGCAAGGCGCGGGCGAAGCAGGTGCTGGCGCTTGATGGCGAGCGCACCATGATTCAGCGGACGGTAGACCGCCTTCAACCACTGGCAAAGCGTGATGATTTTTGGGTCATCACCAATGACCTGCTTTCGCCGACAATCTGCGGGCAGCTCGATGTTGTTCCTGAAGAACACATCGTCTGCGAGCCTGCCGCGCGCAACACGGCGCCTGCCGCCGGCCTGGCCGCTTTTCTAATTGAGAAGACCAACCCCGACGCGGTACTGGGCATTTTTCCCGCAGACCATGTGATTACAAGCGAGGCTGCATTTCTTGCCGTTCTGGAACATGCGATGCGAATCGCTGCCGCCGGTGAAAACATGGTCGTACTTGGAGTAACGCCCACGCGTCCGGAAACCGGCTATGGATACATAGAAACCGGCAGCGCTCTGGACGACGGCTCGCTGCGCGTGCGGCGATTTACCGAGAAACCGAACCAGGAACGCGCGGAAGAATTTATTGCGGCGGGAAATTACCACTGGAACAGCGGCATTTTTGTATGGGGCGCGCGCACTCTGGCGAATGCCATACGCGAGCATCTTTCGGAGACTGCGCCGATTCTGGAAGAAATTGCCGCGGCATATGGAACCCAGGAATTCCGCAGCGTGTTTGAGAGGCTTTATCCGCAATGCGAAAACATCAGCGTGGATTATGCGGTCCTCGAACCACGCTCGGCGAAGGGCGAGCGTCATTCCAACCTGTATTGCCTGCCTGCGAACTTCGGCTGGAATGACCTTGGCTCCTGGGCCGCGCTATATGAGCATCAACTTCAAGCAAATCTTGCGGATAAAGATGAAAACGTCATTGAGAGTACGGGCGGTTTGCCATTGGATGCGCATGGCAACTATGTTTACAGCCCGGAGAAATTCGTTGCGCTCGTCGGCGTGAAAGACCTTGTTGTGGTCGAGACGGAAGACGCTATTCTTATCACTTCGCGGGACCATTCGCAGGATGTCGGCAAAGTAGTCAAACAGCTTGCCGCAAATGGCCGCGAAGAACTGCTCTAAAAATATGGGAAATAAGACTGCGGTCAAATTTGGAACGGATGGCTGGCGAGGCATAATCGCCGATGACTTTACTTTTGACAATGTTCGCCTGGCGGCAAGCGCCATTGGCAACTATGTTTTGATGAAGAAAGATCCAGGAGAAGGGGTCTGCATCGGCTATGACACGCGCTTTCAATCGCAGGTGTTTGCCCGCGCTGTTGCCGAAGTTCTGTCCGCTGCCGGCATTCCCGTAAAGATTGCTGACCGAATCACTCCGACCCCTGCGCTTTCTTACGGCGTGCGCGCACATGGCGCGATGGGCGGCGTGATGATCACGTCAAGCCACAATCCATATCAATGGAATGGCGTGAAGTACAAAGCCTGGTACGGTGGTTCGGGAAAGCCCTCGATTATGGCTGAAATTGAGAGCTATCTGGGCAAGCCGCTGCCGAAAGCCTCAGCTCCGGCCAAGATCGAAGAGACTGATTTCCTCACTCCTTTTGTCGAGGCTATTTCCAGCTTTGCCGACCTTGACCTGATAAGCAAGTCGGGATTGAAATTCGGCATCGATTGTATGTATGGCGCAGGACGTGGCATCCTGGCCGGGATATTCTCAAAAATTGGCGTTGATTTCGTTGAAATTCGCGCAAACGTCGATCCGCTGTTTGGGGGCATCAACCCGGAGCCGATTGAGCCCCATATTCGCGTGCTGCAGAACACAGTTGTAGCCGAGAAATGTCACGCCGGACTCGTCACCGATGGCGATGCTGACCGCATCGGCGCGGTGGATGAGTATGGCAACTTCGTTGATCCACACAAAATTTTTTCCGTATTGCTGCAATGGCTGCTGGAGCGCAAGCAATGGCCCGGCGATGTGACGCGAGCCTTCAACACAACCGGAATGATTGACCGTATCTGCAAGCGTTATGGCCGCACGCTACACGAGCATGGCATCGGTTTCAAGTATGTCTGCGACCTGATGCTGGAAAAGGAAATTCTGATCGGCGGCGAAGAGTCAGGCGGCATCGGCATCAAGCGGCATTTGCCGGAGCGTGACGGACTGCTGAATGCGTTGCTGATTGCCAACGTGATGGCGGAAGAAGGCCGCACGCTGGGGCAGTTGGTTGCGCGGCTGCAGGAAGAATATGGTGAGCATCAGTATGGTCGCATCGATCTGCACATCGACGATGACCTTAAGAATGCGGCCATCGCGAAGGCTCGTGCAGGCGTAAAGCAGTTCGTGGGGATGCCGGTCGAACGGGTAAAGACGCTGGACGGCATCAAGTTTTTCTTGAAGAATCCTGAAGCAGCAAGCAAACCAAATGCGGCGGAAACTTGGCTGCTGTTGCGAGCTTCTGGTACCGAGCCGCTGCTACGCATCTATTCCGAATCATGTTCAAAAGAATCCGTGGCAAAACTGCTGGAAGCCGGCCGTGAATTTGCCATGAATAGTCTCAGTTAGCTGGTAGTTGTATGCGACCACCTGAGCTGTGGGAGAATCATAATCGCTAAGAAAAGAAGGAGCATCATGGCTACTATGGCAAAGGCAGTTCCGCTTACGCAGCTTTCCGCATGGAAGGCCCTCGAATCGCACTACCAGAAGATTAAAGACATACATCTGCGGACGTTGTTTGCCGATGATGCGAAGCGCGGCGAGCGTCTGACGGCAGAGGACGTCGGCATTTATCTCGACTATTCGAAGAACCGCATTACCGACGAGACCCTCAGCTTACTGCTGAAACTGGCAGAAGAAAGCGGCCTGCGCGAGCGTATCGATGCGATGTTCAGTGGCGAGAAAATCAACATTACGGAGAACCGCGCCGTTCTGCATGCCGCGCTCCGCGCGCCGAAGGACGAAAAAATTCTCGTCGACGGCAAGGACGTTGTTCCCGAAGTGCACGAAGTGCTGGACCGCATGTCGGCGTTTGCTGATCGTGTGCGCAGCGGCGCGTGGACGGGGCACACAGGCAAACGGATTAAGAACGTCATCAATATCGGCATTGGCGGGTCTGATCTTGGACCGGTGATGGCTTACGAAGCGCTGCGGCATTACAGCAAGCGCGACATGGTTTTTCGTTTCGTGTCGAACGTGGACGGCACTGACTTTGCCGAAGCTACGGTTGATCTCGATCCGGAAGAGACGCTCTTCATCATTTCCTCGAAGACCTTCACCACCCTGGAAACGATGACCAACGCGCACACCGCGCGTGAATGGAGTCTCAAGAAACTCGGCGACGAGAAAGCGGTTGCGAAGCATTTTGTCGCGGTTTCGACCAACGCGACCGAGGTCTCGAAGTTTGGCATCGATACGACGAACATGTTCGGCTTCTGGGATTGGGTCGGCGGACGCTATTCGATGGATTCGGCCATCGGGCTTTCGACGATAATTGCAGTCGGGCCGGACAATTTTCGCAAGCTGCTGGCCGGTTTCCATGAGATGGATGAACATTTCCGCACGGCCCCGTTTGCCCAAAACCTGCCGGTACTGATGGGACTCCTTTCTGTCTGGTACAACGATTTCTTCGGCGCGCAAACAGTAGCGGTTCTACCGTACGAGCAGTACCTAAAGCGCTTTCCTGCTTACCTTCAGCAGCTTACGATGGAGAGCAACGGCAAGCATGTCACGCTCATGGGCGAGCACGTGAACTACGAGACTGGCCCGATTTTCTGGGGCGAGCCGGGGACGAACGGGCAACACTCTTTTTATCAGCTCATTCACCAGGGCACGAAGCTGATTCCCTGCGACTTCATAGGATTTGGCAAGACGCTTAATCCATTGGGCGACCACCACGATCTGCTTATGGCGAACGTCTTTGCGCAGGGCGAGGCGCTGGCATTCGGCAAGACGCCGGAACAAGTAAAGGCTGAAGGCACTCCAGACTGGCTGGTTCCGCATCGCGTCTTTGAAGGCAATCGTCCGTCAAACACGATTCTGATCGAGACGCTCACGCCGGAAGTACTGGGCAAGCTGGTTGCGCTCTACGAGCACAGCGTCTTCACCCAGGGAGCGATCTGGCAGATTGACTCTTTTGATCAATGGGGCGTGGAACTGGGTAAGGTACTGGCCAAGAACATCATCTCGGAGCTTGAAGGTAAGGCTGAGGGCAAGCATGACAGCTCGACCAGCGCTTTGATAAGGCGTTACAAGCAGTTAAAAGGGTAATTTCTTATATTCTCCCGGTTTAGGCCCTCATGACGCGTAACTTTTTGCTTCTGCCTGTGTTTACACAAGCGACGAGCGGAATCGCCATACGTCTGTCCAGGCAGATTGCGGAAGTAGAAGAGGGTGTTGCAATCATGAGTTCCTTGAATGGCATGAAACGGCTTTTAATGGCCACGGTCATTTCTACTGCGATGATTGGTTCTCCATTGTTTGCGGCCGGACAACAAGCGCAGGCTGCTGCCCGTGCCGATGCAGATATTGAGACAGATGTGGCTGCCGCGCTTGGCCAGTCACCCCAGTTGCAGGGGCAAAATATTACTGCTGCTACTATCCAGGGCGATGTAACGCTTTCCGGCACAGTGCGCGACAGTGCCTCCAAGCAGCTTGCCGAGCAGCTTGCTGCGGGTGTGAGCGGTGTTCGCTCTGTGGAAAACAATCTCAGCGTCAGCACTCCTGCGCAGCCAGCGCAGGGTGTGAGCCAGCAGGCCGAAGAGCAGACGCCTCCTCCGCCTCCGTATGACCAGGGCGTGTCCACCCCGAATCAGGCTGATAAACAGCAGAATTATCCTTCTCAGGCCCCGAGCTATCCGCAACAGCTGCTCGGTCCTGTTACGATTCCTGCCGGCACTTTGCTTAATGTTCGAACCAGCGAGCTTCTCGATTCACACAAGATGCAGCCGGGAGCGATGTTCCAGGCTACAGTTGCCAGTGATTTGTATGAGGGTAACGTACTGGCGATTCCACGCGGCGCGGTTTTGACCGGGCAGGTAACTGGTGTTAAGAAGCCGGGAGATTTGGCAGGCAAGCCTGGACTTCAGTTGCAGATTACGTCGCTGGATCTCGGTGGGCAGACTTATCCACTGACCACGGATGCATGGACAGGAGAGGGGCCAGGCAAAGGCGGTTACTCAACCGCCAACACAGCGGGAGGTGCGGCTTTCGGCGCAACGCTTGGGGCGATCTTCGGCGGCGGTCCGGGCGCTGCGATCGGCGCCATGGCTGGAGGCATTACCGGGCTGGCGGCTTCGGCGGCGACCAAAGGCCCGCAGGTGGTGATTCCACCAGAGGCTTTACTCAACTTCCACCTTGCAGCTCCGGTAACGGTGACCCCCGTCTCGTATCAAGAAGCACAGAGACTGCAGGCGTCAGTAACGCCACGGCAGCCTGAACTACGGCGCAGGCCAGTATATGTATATCCGTACCCGAGCCCGTATTACTACGGATATGCCTATCCGTATCCCTACCCGTATGTCTATCGTCCGGGATACTACTATCCGCGGTAAGGACTCGAGATGGTCTCAGCGAACCTCAACCAGTTCTTCTTTCTTTAATCCGGTTCCGTACCTGGTCTTCACGTATTCATCGAGAATCTTCTGGAAGTCCTGAACGATTGTGTCGCCGCGGAGAGTGGTCATCAGCCGTCCATCGACGTAAACCGGGGCCTTCGGCTCTTCAAATGTTCCTGGGAGTGAGATCCCGATGTTGGCGTGCTTTGACTCGCCGGGACCGTTGACCACGCAGCCCATCACCGCCAACTTCAGTTCTTCAACGCCGGGATAGCGCTCACGCCATGTCGGCATCGAGTCGCGCAGGTAGTTCTGGATCTGCTGGGCTAATTCTTGAAAGAAAGTCGAAGTAGTACGCCCGCAACCGGGGCAGGCTGTCACCTGCGGGGTAAAGCTGCGGATGCCAAGCGACTGCAGAATCTGTTGCCCGGTCCGCACCTCCTCCGTCCGGTCGCCACCCGGCTTCGGAGTCAGCGAAACGCGAATGGTATCGCCAATGCCCTTAAGCAGCAGCGGAGACAACCCGGCCGCCGAAGCGACGATGCCCTTCATGCCCATCCCGGCTTCGGTGAGGCCAAGATGCAGCGGATAGTCACAGCGGCCGGCGAGCATGTCGTACACGTCAATCAGGTCGCGAACGCCGCTCACTTTGCCGCTGATGATGATCTTGTCATGACCGAGGCCGTAGCGCTCCGCCGCCGCTGCCGAATCGAGCGCGCTGCGGCACATCGCTTCCATCATCACGTCGCGGGCGTCAAGCGGCTCAGGCCGCTTCGAGTTTTCATCCATCATCCGTGTCAGCAACGCCTGGTCGAGCGATCCCCAATTTACGCCAATGCGGACCGGCTTGTTGTTCTCGACCGCGCATTCGATCATAGTGCGGAAGTTGTCGTCGTCCTTGCGCCCGATGGAGACATTACCCGGATTGATGCGGTACTTTGCAAGCGCCTTCGCGCAGTCCGGATATTTCTTCAGCAGCAGGTGCCCGTTGTAATGGAAATCGCCAATGATCGGAACATGAATGCCGAACTTCGCCAGCCCTTCCACGATGTAGGGAACAGCTTTGGCCGCGTCGTCATTATTGACTGTGACCCGCACCAGTTCCGATCCGGCTGCGGTCAGCGCCGCCACCTGCTGGATTGTCGCCTCGACATCGGCGGTGTCAGTATTGGTCATCGATTGGACGACCACCGGCGCGTCTGATCCCACGCGTACGTTGCCTATCCTGACCGTAACGGTCTTCCTGCGCTGTATTTCCGGCATAGATTTCCTCACCAGTATTTTACTAGAACGAGGCGCATCTCTTTGATTTGTCATCCTGAGCGGAGCGCGAGAGCGCGAAGTCGAAGGGCCTGCTTTTTCTACGCCAGCCAAGAAATCTCAGGAGCAAATCACCACCGCCGCCCCATCAATCGAATCGTGATACACCGCCGCAAGCGCCTCATTCACCTGATCGAGAGTAAATAAAGTTGTCCGAGGTTGAATCCCAACCTCGGTGGCCAGCTTTACAAAGTCACGGGCATCCTGACGCGTCATGTTCGCCACACTACGCAACTGGCGCTCTCCCCAGAGCAGTGAGTCGTAATCAAATTGCGGCATCCGGTCAAGATGAATCGCGTTGATCGCAACAATCCCGCCCTTGCGCAGCGAAGAGAGCGCTGATACAACGACATCGCCGCTGGGGGCAAATGTCACCGCACGATCAAGCTGGACGGGAGGTCTATCGGTAGCCTCACCCACCCAGACCGCGTCCAGCTCACGCGCCAGCTTCTGATGCGAAGCTCCGCGTGTGGCCACATACACCTCGCATTCCCAATGCTTCAGGACTTCGATAGCCAGATGCGCAGAAGCCCCAAACCCAAACAGTCCGACACGATCACCCGGTTCCACCCCGGCCACACGCAGGCTGCGAAAGCCGATAATTCCTGCGCAGAGCAGCGGAGCCACATCTTTCGCCGCCACCTTCTCTGGCAGTGGAATGCAAAAATCAGTGCGCGCGACCACATACTCGGCATAACCGCCGTTCACCGAATAGCCAGTAAATACAGGATGATCGCAAAGGTTCTCCATCCCTTTGCAACAGAGCAGACAAGTGCCATCCACTCCGCCAAGCCATGAAACGCCGAGCCGTTTGCCAACCTTCACGCCTGAGACATTTGCGCCCAGCTTCTCCACGCGGCCCACAATCTGGTGTCCGGGAGTGACCGCAACTAGAACCGGTTTCAACTCGCCGCTGGTGATATGCAGATCAGTCCGGCAAACCCCGCAAGCCTCAACGCGCAGCAGGATTTCGCCTGGCCCCGGCTTCGGCACAGGCACATCTTCAAGCTGTAATGGATGCTGCTCGATGGGAGCAGGTTGATGAAGAACAGCCGCCCTCATGACCATGATTCTAAGCCAGCTACTTCACACGAAATGCCTTCACCACAATCGCATTCGGGTGCATTCCCGCCGGAAGCATGGTGAAAAGCGTCCCAACGCGGGTCACTCCGGCTGGAGTGCGGCTCAACACCCGGACGACAGAGATGTCGTTTGATTGCGCGTCGGCAGCCAGCAGTAGATGTCCTTCGACAGAAAATGCAAGCGCATCCGGCCCCTCACCAACATGGACGGTATTGATGACCTTGCCATCATCAATCGAATAAACCTCAATCGAGCCGGTATTAAACTTGCTAATCCATAGCGTGGAGTTGTCAGCGCTCACAATCGCGCCCGCCGGATGCGCGCCCACCAGATAAGCGCCGCCGACCTCATTCGTCTGCGTCGCGATCTCTGATATTGTGTCGCTGCCAAAGTTGGAGACAAAGATCTCGCCACCATCAGGCTTCAGCGCCAGTTGCACCGGGGTCTGGCCCACGTCAAGAAATGTCACCAGGCGGTCAACATGCTCATCGGCAATCGGACTTTCCGGCTGGGCCAGCCCAATCACCATGACCTGATGTCCGCCCGAACAGGTAACAAACGCTTTCGATGAGTCGGGAAGAATAGCAATGTCTGTCGCCGCCGGGCAGCCGCTGAAGACGCTCCGAACTTTATAGGTCCGCGGATCAACAACAGAGATGCTGCCGCCCACGCGATTGCTGACGACCAGGCTCTTGACGTCCCGAGAAATGCGCGCCATTCCGGGCGCTTCGCCCACGCCAATCGCTGCAATCTCGCGGCGCGCAGCCAGATCGATGACCGAAACATTGTTTGAGCCGGAATTCGCGACGTACCCACGCTCACCCTTCGTATCCACATCAATGAAATAAGGCTTGCTGTGGACGGGGATCGTCGCAACTACGGCATTTTTCTTCGCATCTATCACGCTTATGGAATTGCTATCCGTATTGACGGCGTAAATCTCATTCTTGACTGGATTCGCGGCAATTCCCGTCGGGTTGTCACCCACGCGAATCACGCGGTCCTGCCGCATGTTCACAAGGTCGAGAACCGTAACGGTGTTGCTGCCGCCGTTGGTGACGTAGGCGCATTCGCGATAGTCAGCAGGGAATTGCGGGAAATCATGCCGCCGGCACGCCGTCAAGAAAAGAAGCGCAGACAGAAGCAAAGTGAAGTGCGGTCGGACTCTTGTCACGGGACGTATGGGGTGCCTACTTGGCGGTGGCAGCCGCGCCTTCCGTAATCTCAATGCCGTGCGGCACACTGCGGCCCAGCACCGCCGCGATTTTCGCAACTTCGTCGATCAATTGGAAATACTGCTCAGGATAAAGCGACTGCATCCCGTCTGACAGCGCCTTATCCGGCTGGTTGTGCACTTCTACGATTAGTCCGTCGCAGCCCACAGCGACCGCCGCACGGCCCAGCGGAATGACCTTATTGCGCTTGCCGGTGCCGTGGCTCGGGTCGACCACAATCGGTAGATGGCTCAAGCGCTGCACTGCTGGAACAATACTCAGGTCGAGTGTGTTCCGGGTGTGGTCAGCGAAGGTGCGTACGCCGCGTTCGCACAGAATGACCTGGTAATTGCCCTCGCTCATGATGTACTCGGCCGCCATCAGAAACTCTTCAAGCGTGGCCGCAATGCCGCGCTTCAGCAGAACAGGCTTGCGCTTCCGGCCCGCCGCCTTCAGCAGCGAAAAGTTCTGCATATTGCGCGCACCAATCTGGATCACGTCGGCGTACTTGTCTACCAGTTCCAGCGCCTCGTTATCGATGGCCTCGGTCACAATCCGCAGCCCGAACTTGTCGCGGATTTCCGCCATGATCTTCAGCGCTTCCTCGCCCAATCCCTGAAAGGCATACGGAGAAGTGCGCGGCTTGTAGGCTCCGCCGCGGAAGAACTGCGCGCCTGCGACGGCAACCTGCTCGGCCACGGCAAAAGCCTGCTCTCGCGTTTCAATCGAGCACGGCCCGGCAATCATCGCCAGGTTGCGTCCGCCGATGGTGGCATTCGTGCCGGGAAAGCTGATGACCGTGTCTTCTTCCTTCACATCGCGGCTCACCAGCTTGTAAGGCTTCGAAACTTTAATGATCTCGGCGACGCCGGACATCTCTTCCAGATTGCCCCGGTCAATTTCTCCCTGGTTGCCGGTGATACCAATGGCGGTGCGCTGCGCTCCGGGAAGTGGATGGGGGCGATAGCCCAGTTGCTCAATTTGTTCGCAGACTGCCTGGATCTCTTCCTGTGTCGCATGGGCTTTCATCACTACAAGCATTGAACAGGCCTTTCAGTAACTCCCAAGTGTATCGGCTTCCTTCCAGAGGAAGCAACGAAAGCCGCCTACTCATAGCAATTCTGGGGACCGGTTCACGATAAAACCAGACATATTGTCAAGGCGGAAGCCTTAGAAACGCATCCCCGCCCAATTTGCGCAAAGTGCTGTTCGACGTCTGCAGAGTCGTCGCTTTCCCTGAATCAGGAAACTATCTCGCACAATCGTTCGCGCAACACCTGATACAGATCCTTCTGCTCGATGCCTCGTCTCTAGAACAGAGGAGCCAGGGCCACTGCCGTCAATCCGCAAAGAAAAAATACGAACATCCACACGAGCAATGTTTTGGCCCGCGCCGGCGCGCCGGCAAATTCTTTCCAGACGAAAACACCCCAGCACGCGGAAATCATCGTCGCTCCCTGCCCGATGGAATACGATACGGCTGGCCCGACGATATGGGCGCGCGACGCCACGAAATTCAATACGCCGCCTGTGCACCAGATCGCGCCTCCGACAATGCCCCACATATGCCATCGTCCCGATGCGGATGCATAGGCCCTCATCGCAACCGGTGGTTTCCCATCCAGGGGATGCCGCATGAGCAGAGTATTGGCAACCAGAGAGCATGCCGCCACTCCCAGAGCAAACCAGAATGATGTGGCATACGGTCCCGGAGCATTCTCGCCGCTCATCGCCTTTGAGACGAATGGATAAAAACACCCCATCAGCAGACCGGCAACCAGGCTGATAACAACACCGCCCCTACTCATCGTTTGCTGGGTCGCCTCCCGAAGACGATAGGCCGCTGCATCAAGCACAATCGCAGTCACGACGAGAGCGACACCGCCGAATAATATGACAGGATTGCCTGCAGGCGATATCCAATAGCTGCTGACTGCGCCAACCACCAAAGCAAGGCCTATCCCGATAGGAAATGCAACTGCGAGCCCGGCAATATCAATTGCCGCCACCAGAAGCAGGTTGGCGACATTGAAAATGACTCCGCCCAGCACAGCAAACCACATGTGATGACTGCTGCTATGCGCGAGATCAGAGATAAATGCGCGGCCAGTCCCTCCACTGCTGCCAAGGCTCATTCCCCATACGACTGAACCAAGAATTAAGCCGATTACATAGTCCCAATAGAAGAGCTGAAAGCGGTAGCCGGGGCATAACTTGACCGTATTTGCCCATGATCCCCAGCACAGCATGCTGAGGACCATGAAGGTGAGCGCAATGAAATATGTTTCGGGCTGATACAAAAATATCCCCGGCAACTGGCTTGAACGACTTTCCTTATATCTCATAAGGAGAAGCTTCCATGCAACCGCTCAAAAAATCAGTGCTCGCAGGGCGAATTCCAATCAGAAAGATAGAAGAGTGAAGCTTGATTTCCTTACGAAAGTAACGGTTGTAGAACCGAGGGATATAACTCTTGTTTGATTGAACATCCTTCGAATTAGCCATATAAGAGATACTAATCAGTAAATACTACGCCCCCACTCGGTGGTGCATATGAACTTAGCAAGCCGCACAGCGGCCTCAACTGAAGCATGCATGGAGACGCTCTCTTTGCGTGGACGCATCCGTGCGCGCCGCCATCCCAGCTGTGATGACGGCCAATCTATCCTTGAGTTCGCTCTTTGTGTGCCCGTTCTCCTGCTCATCGTGACCGGCATTACTACCTTCGGGGTCGCCCTTAGCAACTATCTGACGATGACGAACGCCGTCGGCACCGCAGCGCAGTATCTTGCGGTACAGCGCAGCGTTACGACAAACCCATGCAGCGATGCCGCCAACGCATTTGTGAATGCCGCGCCAAATCTTAATACAGCGAACCTGACTTTCTCTTTTTCGCTGAATGGCACTTCCTATGGTCCATATACGGGACTGAGCAAGAGCACATGCAGCAGCAGCAGCACCTCCACCGGAGCTGCCGGAAACCTCGTCGCCGGTGGGTCCGCCCAGATGACCGTCTATTACCCCTGTAACCTTGCTGTCTACGGACATAACTTTCTGCCAAATTGCAATCTTGCGGTGCAGACAACGGAGATTGTCCAATGAACTGTCATGACAATTCATTCTTACGCCGCACATACAAAGACCAGCGCGGTCAGATGATTCCAATCATCGCCTTTATGATGATCACCTTTCTTGGGATGGCAGGCCTGGTCGTCGATGTCGGGCATGCTTACTTCGCCCACCGCCTGCTACTCAATTCAACCAATGCAGCGGCCATGGCCGGAGCGCAGGGGCTTTCCACTTCCGGCACCCTGGCCGTCTCCAATGCCAAGGCCTACAGTTCCCAGTCAGGACAGAACAACGCTTATCCCAACCTGAATGTCACCAACTCCTATTTCACGCTGGGTTGCGCTGCATCTTTTGCGCAAACGGTACCCTGCGTCCCTACAGGCTCGGGCGGCGCCACTGCAAATGCCATCCAGGTCATCCAGACCGCCAGCGTGCCGACAACATTTATGGGGCTGTTCGGTTTCAAGGCAATTAACATCTCCGCCAAAGGAACAGCACTCATGCAGGGTGCCGGGCCAAAATCCTATAACCTGGCCGTTATCATCGACGCTACGCAATCCATGAACTCTAACGATAGCAATTGCAGCGGCAATACAAGGATTCAGTGTGCATTGAGCGGCGTTCAGACGCTGCTGACGACCATCAGCCCCTGCTCCTCCTCTGGCTGCGGCAGCCTGGGCTCCGATGGCAACTATACCAACGCCATTGATCGCGTCAGTATATTCACATTTCCCGAACCATCGTCAGCTACGCAGGCGGCCCGTGACTACGATTGCAGTAGCAGCACAAGCCCGGGCATAGTGCCCTATACTTTTCCCACGGCAAATGCCACCAGTTATTCGCCAGCATCAGGCACTCCGACCTATCAGGTCACGGACTTTATGAGCAATTATCAGAGCCTTGACTCGTCCGGTGCTCCAAATGGTTCTGTAAATACGTCCAGCACCTCCTATGTTGGGCGCGCAGTCGGATCTGGTTCGTGCTCAGGCATGCAGGCCCCGGGCGGCGAAGGGACCTACTATGCAGGCGTCATCTATGCCGCAGAGGGTGCGCTTCTGGCTGAACAGGCTGCCGAAAAGGCAGCCAATCAGACCGTGCAGAATGCCATGATCATCGTCAGTGATGGTGCGGCAACAGCCAGTCAAAGTCAGATGGTGTCATCCGCAACAAACAAAGGCACTTATCCCTCATACAAAAGCGAATGCGGGCAGGCAGTGCAGGCTGCACAGGACGCCAACTCCAAGGGCATTACTGTGTATTCCGTTGCCTATGGATCGCAGACGTCCGGCTGCACTACTGACAGCGGTACCTATACCTCGCCGTGCGCCACGATGAAGGGCATGGCGTCCAACGTCAACACAACCTTCTACTCCGACGCCGGAAGCAATTCCAGCGGATGCAAATCGTCTCTTAATCCTTCGACCCTGGGCGGCATCTTTACGTCTATTGGAGGCCAGTTGACTGCCGCGCGTCTCATCCCCAACAGCGCCTTTCCCTCAAGTTGACCTCAGTGTCATGCTCCATGCTGCAGGAAAATTAGATTCGCAAAACTGGTAAACATAAAAGAAGGCATGGCCAAAAGCCGTGCCTTTTCTTTTCATCCAGTAGCTTATACAAAACAAAATATCTCCATGAAATTATGGCTGGCATTCTTGTAGATGTAGTTATAGTGCATAGAGAAAGACTCGAACCCTGAAAGTTGCCACAAGCACCGCCTCGAAAGATTGAAGATATGGAAAGAATTGGTTATGAAACACGTCGATATAGGTGGGGTCTTCAAGTCGGCATCTGGACTGCTGTCGTTGTTGCGATGGCAACCGCAAGTGCATCGTGTCTGATAGCGCAATCCAGCGTTCATGTACCCTCTGAAGATTCTCGCAACACCAATGTCGTTACAGTTACGACGCACGTGCCTCTGCCAGAGTTCACCAGTTTGAAGGCATGGGAACTGCGTAAAGAGTTTCTAAGGAATCAGATTCTTGTTTCAGCCGGGCTCTCGCCAATGCCGGAGAAAACTCCGCTTCACGCACAAGTCTTTGGCAAGCTTGAGCAGAAGGACTATACGATCGAAAAAGTGCTGATTGAAACGCTGCCCGGATTTTATCTAGGCGGCAATCTCTACCGGCCGCAAAACGGTAGACCGAAGCATCCCGGCATCCTCAACCCGCACGGCCATTGGCCGTATGGAAGGCTTGAAAACCAGCCGCTTTACTCCGGGCCTTCTCTTGGCATCAGTCTCGCTCGCCAGGGCTACGTCGTCTTTGCGTACGACATGATCGGTTATACCGACACGATCCAATTGCCACACCGGTTCGGCAGCCCGGAGCAACGGTTGTGGTCCTTTGGCCCGCTGGGTTTGCAACTCTGGAACTCAATTCGCGCACTCGATTTCCTTGCATCTCTCGACGATGTGGATGCAACCCGCCTGGGCATAACCGGTGCATCCGGCGGCGGAACGCAGGCATTTCTGCTGACAGCCGTAGATGATCGCGTACAGTACGCCTCACCCGTCAACATGGTATCGGCCATCATGCAAGGTGGCGATCTGTGCGAGAATGCTCCCGGACTGCGGCTCAACACCAGCAACGTTGAAATTGCCGCCATGTTTGCGCCCAAGCCGATGCTGCTTGTCTCCGCCACAGGCGATTGGACGCATAATGTTCCGAAAGAAGAGTACCCGGCGATCAGAAAGATTTACGACCTCTACGGCAAGGGCGATCAGGTTGAGGTCGTTCAGATTGACGCGCCGCACAACTTCAACCAACTCAGCCGGGAAGCCGTTTACCGATTCTTTGCTAAACACAATCCAGGCCTGAGTGATAGCCGGGAACTCACCGAGCACGACATTTCTGTGCCCCCGCTCCAGGACATGATGGCGCTCTCCAATCGCACGCTGCCTGCAAATGCTCTTGATCTGGATGGGACATTTCGTCTTTGGCAGAATCTCTCGCAAGTCCAGAACGGTCAGATTCAGGATCGCCCTTTTCTCCGCGAGCGTCTGAGACAGACACTTGCCGTAGAAGTTCCCCAAAACGTAATAGCCGACATGAATGGCCGCTCAATCGTTCTCAGCCGCCCCGGCAAGAATGACAGAGTGCCTGGCATCTGGATTCAAGGGAGCGGCAAGACAGCGATTGTCGTCGATCCCAATGGTTCGGCTGCGGCCCTCGAAACGGATCTTGTCAAGCGATTGCGGAAAGAGGGCAGACCTGTTCTGTTGTTGGATGTTTTTCAGACAGGATCGGCAAAAGCTCCGCGCGCAGGTGACATTGCAAACGGACCTATGCCCAGGTTGGCTGACAACGCCGACGAGGAAGAGCGAGCCGATGCCGCCGCCGGATATCCAAAATTTCTGACGTTCAATGTAAGCGATGATGCTGCGCGCGTGCAGGACATTCTTACTGCGATTGCATGGTCGAACAGGAACCATCAGGATGTAGAGGTCTTCGCCACCGGCGATGCGGCTCTGTGGTCTACATTCGCGGCTGCTGTCAGCACTGTTCCGGTTGCGCTGCATCTCGAAAATATTCCTGAAGTGACATCGAATGCAGACTATGTAAAACACTTCAACGTTCCCGGCATTTTGCGCGCAGGCGGCTTGTCCGTCGCAACAAAGCTCATAGATAGTAAATAACCGTGTTGTTTCCTTCTACAGTTTCAATTTTTGTTCTTCGGACATCGGTTTCACTGTGATAACCGGCGAGCTATGGCGGAGGTTGTAGAACAGAATCGCAATGAGATTACTGCAAATTGTCGTGCCAAGAATCTTGGTAGCATAAGCCCGCGCGTTTACGACATCGACAAACGGGTAGGCGGATATGAGCAGGCTGAAAAGCGTCGCGAAGAAGCCGATGACCGATGTCCACTTGAGCCATAGAGGTAAAGACTTACGGAGAGCGGCGACTCCTGCAAGCGGAACGGCAAACATTGCCAGATATGCAAGTTCATAATGCGTAAGGCTGGCGTTGGACAGAACCTGAAAGGCTTCCTGTGCGTGCACACCTATATTCGCCAGGACAACAAGCACAAAGACAAGGGCTGAGGTGCAGAGGATAGAGTTGGATGGCGTTCGCCAGCGCGGATGAAGGCGCGTAAACCATGCCGGAACAAGGTTGTCCCAGCCTGCGGCAAGCGGGAGACGCGTGACACCGGTAAAAATATAGCTAGCGGCTCCAATCAATCTGAACTGGAGCAGAAGAATCGCCGCGATGGCGAAGATGTTGCCAATGCCGGTATTGCCGAGCGCAATGCGAACCGTTTGCGGAATTGGCGCGATAAAGTCGATATGGCCTGGTTTAGCAAAAGCTACCACCGAACTGGTGCCAAGGATAAACATAGCGCAGATGATGGGTGAGGAAATCCAGACCGACTGGGCAATGCTCTCTGCCGGTTGCATGCTTTCGCCCGCTAAGATGGCAATGTATTCCAGCCCACATAACGCTCCAAAAATCATCTGTCCGAAGAGCGCAAGAGAACGAAGGTTTGCAGGAGGAAGCTGAAAAGCAATCGGCGCCCAGTGAATCGGTGCATGGCGCGTTATCGCCCAAAGCGGAAGCAAGATGAGTGCGGCAAAAACGACAAGCATAGAGACGCCGCCGACATTATGAATCCATTTACTGAGCGCCAGTCCACGAAGAGCCGCGATAGTGATGGCCGCAATAGTTGCGGTCACGACTGCGCATGATGCGAGATGGTTCTCAGGAAGCCAGGCAGCAGATGGGCCGATAAGGTACGAGATCTCAGTAGGAATTGCATAGAGAATGGCGGCGGTAACCGAGATTCCATAGAACCAGATGTTCCATGCGGTGAGAAATCCAATCAGGTCTCCGAATGCTTTGTGCGCCCAAACATAGAGGCCGCCTTCAAGAGGCATTTCGCGGTTGAGGACAATAACAGACGCAGCCATGGGTAAGTAAAAGACAAGCATGGCGGCGATCCACGTCAGAGTCTGTGCGCGGCCGAGACCAGCGGCGACTCCAACCCAGGAACTCCCGACTACACAAAGCACCTGCGTAAGAACCAGGTCGCGCAATCCTAGTTGACGATGAAGGCGGTGTTCTATCGTGTTGGGTTTGGCCGCCTTTCGTAAAGATAGTCGCATTGCTCGCCATTCTAAGGTAATGGCTACCAGCGGCCTTGTCAGCGGTCACAAAATGATTTGAGTTATTCAAAGAACAGCGTTGGAGTCTGTTCTTCATCGCGGAAATTGCTCAGGCCAACTCCTACCAGGCGGAAAAGCTGATCTGGTCCCAGATCGACGCGTTCCCGCAATGAGAGCGCGATTGCTGTGAGTTCCTCGCAGGAAGCCGGAGGATTTAAGGGAGTATGGCTGCGGGTGAGGATGGCGAATTCACGCGTCTTCAGTTTCAGCACAATGGTACGGGCCATGCGCGAATTCCTGCGTGAAGCCTCCCACACCTTCTCCGAAAGGCGGCGAATCAAATCCTCCATCTCGGCCAGGCGAACATCGCGCTCGAATGTGTCTTCCGCGGAAATCGATTTGGTTGGCCGATCGGAAACGACAGGGCTTTCATCAATCCCACGCGCAAGGTCATAGAGACGTTTACCATAGCGTCCGAATTGTTCCTGAAGCGTAGCCATCTCGATAGCTCGAAGGTCGCCAACCGTTGACACTCTCATTTGCTTGAGCTTCGCTTCTGTTACTTTTCCAACCCCTGGAATCCGACCCACAGGAAGCGGAAAGAGGAAATCATCCACATCCTGCGGCTGAATGACAAAGAGGCCATCGGGTTTTCGCCAATCAGAGGCGACCTTGGCCAGAAATTTGTTAGGCGCAACGCCAGCCGACGCCGTGAGTTGCAGCTCTTCCCGGATTTGCTGACGAATTGTCATGGCCACGCGTGTCGCTGTCGGCAGGCCGGTTTTGTTCTCCGTTACGTCCAGATAGGCTTCGTCCAGTGAAAGAGGTTCGATGATATCCGTATGACGCTTAAAAATCTCGCGCGCAGCTCGCGAAACTGCTTTGTAGCGTACGAAATCCGGCGGAATGAAGATCGCGTCAGGGCACAATCTCTCCGCATGCATCGCAGGCATTGCAGAACGTACTCCATATTTCCGCGCTTCATACGATGCTGCGCAAACCACCGACCGGTTTCCACGCCATGCCACCACCACAGGCTTGCCGCGGAGTGCTGGATCATCACGCTGCTCGACCGACGCATAGAACGCATCCATGTCGATGTGCACGATTTTGCGAATCAGACTCAAGGCTCCATGATAGAGTGGCGCAGCGCAGCGAGAACGCAGCCCTAGACAGCGCGCAACAGCATGCAGGTAACATCGTCATGCTGGGGCGCATTCCCCACAAAACGATCCAGATCGGTAAGAATACTGTTCAACAGCATGGATGGAGCCAACATTACGCCGGAATTCAACATGGCAATGAAGCGGATTTCGCCATATTCTTCCTGACGGATGTTCTCCGCCTCGACGACGCCATCTGTGAACGCCGCCAGCCAGTCGCCTGGGTTCATTGACACTTCGCCCATATGATAAAGGGTATCTTCCACGATTCCGAGAGGTACTCCTCCAGCCTCCAGCCGTTCAATAGAGCCTGACTGTCGCCGCAGTATGGGATTATTGTGTCCTGCATTGACATAAGTCAGTCGGCGGGATGCGGGATCGAACTCAGCGATAAAGGCGGTGGTGAAGCGGCGGCCTCTCTGGCTATTGCTGCAGGCGTAACGATTCATCCTGCTTACCAATTCCGTTAATGAGCCCGGTGTGCCACTCAGAGTCTTTAAACTCGCCTGAAAAGTTGCCATTAACATTGCGGCGGGCACACTTTTGCCTGCGACATCAGCAACTGCAATGAGAAAGGTGGTATTCCCTGAGTCCAGGCATGGACGGGCGAAAACATCATAGTAATCCCCGGCGACTGTGTTGGCCGGACGGGTCGCAAAGGCGATCTCAAGGCCCGGGACTTGCGGAGGGGTTGACGGAAGCAGCCTGAATTTCCTTTGCAATCTGCAGGTCGCGCTTCATCACCACCCTGTCGGCGACCTCCAGGATCAACAGCACGAACATCAGAATCCCGCCATAGAAATGAAAATCCAGCGCGAACATCGTGACTTCGCCTGATTTGGTCCGCAAACTCCATTCGCCGCCCGGAACAATAACAAGCACCAGAGCGATAAGTAGCAAAACGCGCCGGGCAGGCGTGAGCTTCAACACAATGGCCCAAAAGAACTGGCTGGCTACGCTGAAGAAGTGCGAGCTATGGGTCACTCCCGTAGCGCGGGTGGAATCAACTTCCTGCGAGTAGAGGCGGTAGCCTGTGTTGGCATCCTTCCGGAACTGCGACCAAAGCTCGCTGACCTGTATACCTTCAGTGACGCGTTGCCAGAACTGGTCGACGCGATTTTTGAAAGCAACTCTCTCCATTCGCCGCTACTCCATCCACGGTTGTGGTCTGTCACTTCAATGAATCAAATCCGATTCTAATGATCCCAAGATCCAATATTCACTCGCACTCGGTTGTTATGGAGACTCAGCCTGGAGTTGCCAAGTGTGGTCATGATTCCGAGACGAAGAAAGCTTCTGCGAAGGTTCGTCAGTTGGTGCGGCAAAAGTTCGTGCTTCATTACTCTTTCTGACTTGATGGATTTCGTTTAATAGCACTATATCTTCGATTTATTTTGGGTGCAGGGCCTCTCCAGTTTGTGCTACCTTACGGCGCATCAGAGTTATCTGCCGGTCTCGTAGCGGAAATCGGCAAAGAACTTTGCGAGGAAGACTGGATGCACGCGACACTCAGCGCGGTGAGGTCCGATAAAGTTCGGCCTATTACCGCTCAGGGAGACACGGCGGCAACGGCTGTCCGCAATATTGCGGTGGATGCGTACCGCGGCTTGGTGATGCTGTTGATGATGGGCGAGGTGATGAGCTTCGCCAAGGTTGCACATGCATACCCGGGGAGCCTTTTCTGGCGGGTGCTGGCTTTCAATCAAACTCATGTGGAGTGGGCTGGGATGAGCCTGCATGACACTATACAGCCAGGGTTTACCTTTCTGGTTGGGGTGGCCCTTCCTTATTCCATCCACAGTCGTATTAAGAAGGGGCAGAGCTTTGAAAGTCAGCTAGCGCATACAATATGGCGCAGCCTGGTACTCATTGCGCTGGGGATTTTTCTACGGTCTACGCACAGCGGCCAAACATATTTCACCTTTGAAGACACGTTGACTCAGATTGGCCTGGGCTATACATTTGCATTCCTGCTGGCATATTGCCGGCCCCGATGGCAGTGGACAGCTTTGACTGCGATTCTTTTTGGGTATTGGCTGGCATGGGCGCTTTATCCAATGCCATCGCCGAATTTCAACTATGCAGCAGTAGGTGTGCCTGCAGACTGGCATCACAACTTTACCGGATTTGCTGCACACTGGAACAAGAACAGCAATCTGGGACAGGCGTTCGATCTCTGGTTCCTGAACCTGTTTCCGCGCACGTCGCGGTTTGCTTATAACGATGGCGGCTATCTTACGTTGAGTTTTATTCCGACGCTGGGCACAATGCTTCTGGGTCTTTTCGCGGGCCAATGGTTTCGCGCTGCGGCCCCGAAAATTCCGGTCAGGCTATTTCTGGTTGTGGGATTGGCTCTGATGGCGGCAGGTCTGCTGCTGCATGTTACGGGAGTCTGCCCGATCGTGAAGCGCATCTGGACACCAAGCTGGACGCTGTTCAGCGGCGGGGTCTGCTACTTGTTCCTCGTGGCATTTGCGTGGGTTATTGACGTAAAGAGGTATCGACGGTGGGCATTCCCGCTGGTTGTCGTGGGCATGAATTCGATTGCCGCGTACTTAATCGCCGAACTATCGCGAGACTTCATTATCGAAAGCCTGCATATCAACCTGGGACACCGAATCTTCAGCCTATTCGGCGCGGCGCTGGCGCCCCTAATTCTGGGCATTACGGTGATGCTGATTTACTGGCTCACACTCTACTGGATGTATCGAAGGAAGCTCTTCCTCCGCATCTGATTTTTACTTCTGAGCGGTTCCTCCTGCGCCCCCTTCGGGGGTGTTATAGCTGCCTGAGGAGATCTGCGCTTGCTGAAGCAGGCGATAGCCGTCGCGCGTGCGTACGTGATATTTTTGCAGGTCCTTACCGACCAACTTTATCGAAATCGTGCGCCAGCCGCGATTGGGATTGGGTTGCGGGTAGTAGCTAAGAGAGTAGAGGTGCGCGAGGTCGTCGCGGATGGAAGCGAAGGCCTGTTTTTCGTCACGCCAGCTTTTGGCAAAGTAAGCTTTGCCTCCAGTGGCTTTGCTCATGCGCTCGAACACAGCCGTGGAAACCGGCTCGTTTTGTGCCACACTGGTACTAATCATGTAAATGATCGTTCCAGTTGACTGGGCGAGCTCGGCAACATCTTCAGGTGGCACGGAGCTGGCATTGTCCGGGCCATTGGAGAAGACTACGATGACTTTGCGTCCCTGCAGCCGCGCCGTGTCTTTCACCGTTAGCAGGAGACAGTTGTAAAGAGCGGCGTCGTCCCCGGCAACAGAACTGCGCACTCCACGCAGTACCGCCTCTCGGTCCGCTGTTAATGGCGCCGACCGAGACAGATCGCGGCTGTAGGAATAGAAGGCGACCTTGCTCACACCTTCGAGGGAACGGATGAAATCGGCGATGGCATCCTGCGCGAACACGAATCCACGGTACATGTAGTTGCTGGTATCAAAGAGGATGAAAACATTGGCCCCGGCAAATTGCGAAAGCTGGGTTTCAGCAGTAGCTGCGGAAGAAGAAGGCAGGGCCGCCTGCGCTATGCTTCCAGCGCCATGTGTCTCCGGCCTGAGGGTCGGTCCGTTGCCTTCTTCAAAAGTCGAGAGTGTTTGCGGAATTTTATCTTCAGTGATGGCAAAATCTTCGGGACGAAGACCGCTGATGTAGTTTCCCTTGTGGTCAGTCACAGCAACGTTCAGCTGCACAAGAACGACGTTTACAAGAATGCGTGATGAGTCGTCCTGCGCCGCAGTCCATACCCACCCGCCACCGAGGAAAAGGCCCGAGAAGAGCCAGAGGAGCAGAAGATATTTCTTCGCTATCGAGCTTCGTATACGAACTTCCATCCAGCACCCCTTCTATTGCAGAGAACTCGTGGTCGCCACTGGCACCAGGCCAATTTTGCCTTGCTTGAATTCGTCCCCAGTTTCCTCCATGGCGCGCAGCAGCGCGGGCCAATCTTCAAGGTCAGTCGCGAAGATCTTTGCAGTCATGTACCGCGTCAACTGCGGCGCCAGCATATTCAGCATCACAGGCGAATAGCCCATCTCATCGGCCAGTCGCGCCCAGTACAAATTTGTGGATTCCCAAGACTCGCCGAAGAGCCGGCTGGAGTATCCACCAAAGGCAGGGAACGGTTTCACATTCAGGAATTCAGAGGAATAGTTTCGGGCCAATGTTGGATGAGGGACGCCGAAATCTCTTTCCAGGCGCTCAGGGTCGGTATCGGCTGAGTCTTTGCGGCAGAGATCATCCAACTGTCGGCTGGCTGGGCCGAAGGACGGAGCTTCGTCAGGATACTTCCTGCGAAATTCTGTAGCCAGGTAAAAGGTATCGGCTGGCATCATTCGGCGAAGCATTTCAGTTCTGTCTGCCGGGTTTCGGAGGGCACGTTCTGTGCGCTCCAGTCGCCTCGGCGCCATGCGATCGGAAAGGACGCTGATGACCTTGCTCCGTAGCTGAGCGTTCTCTCCCGCCGCTGTTAGAATCTCTTCTCCGGACCGCTGGTAAAGCGCGACGGCATGAAGCTCGTTCGCGCTGATATTCCACCAGCGTGGCAGTGTTGCACTGACGAGAAGGTCGGGCACTGATTCTTTCCAGATAAGCGCTTGAACATTTTCCGGAGCGATAAAATCTTCTTCCGTTTCGGCCAAGGCATAGGGCAAATCGGCCAATGAGCCGAGCAGGTACGCGCCGCCTCCAGCCGGCGTGCCAACACCGACCAGCTCTGGTGCGCGCCAGAGGCGCTCTGCTCCCATGATCGTCATGCCAGAAAAATCATGCGAGCGGACGAAAAGCGGATTAGTGTGCAAAATCTGTGCGCCGGGCGGTTCATAGTAGGCGTAATTTAGCCCAACTAGCGTGTCTCTGAGGAACGGCGCCAACTGGCCGCGGGCTGTCTCTAGTTGCGCTGGGGAGCCGGGCGACTTGATCACTTTTGTCAAGTCAGTCTTGATCTGGAGCTCGGCATGGCGTGCGCTGTAAACGGGAGGCGCCCAGTTAATTTTCTCGGTTGTGGTGAAGATAGGGCGGGGAAGCTCGAAGTCACGAAGCTCTCCGGCGAGCGCGAGAAGCCGCGAGTTGGCGGGCTTTCCATGCGCCATATCGCTCAGGCCATCGCTAAGTGCGAACAGCGTGTCGAGGGAAACCAGGCGCTGGTCTTCAAGCACCGATGCAATTTTTGCGGCGAGTTGGCGGCGCATGCGCTGGCCGTCGGCGCTGTCCTGGGGAGGGCCTGCGAGAAGGTCGACGATTTCGTCTTCTGATCGGTTGGCGCTGCCGGTTGAAGCGAGCATGAGCTGGCCGAGGGAGGCGCGCGCGGCGTCAAAAAGCTGAACGGACGAGGTGATTTTCGCGAAAGGCTCAATGGTCTTCTGCCAAGACGAGTTCATTGCGGCGGCTGTAATCTCGCCCTGCCGGGCGAAGATCTGCCACAGGCCGATATTGGCCTGGAAGGAGCCAAGCGTATTGCCGCGCAGGGACATGTTCGGGATGCCATCCATGGCGTCGGCGACATTCACAAAGTTGATGATGGATGTGTCAGTTAACTGCGGGAACTCGGCAAAGATGGGATACCAGTTGTTGAGCTGCGCGAACTTGGCAGCCAGAATGCGCACAGTTCCATCGGCCAGGTGCTGTTGCGGAAGCCGCTGGCCGTCGATCTCGCTCGTCATCAGGTAGATTTGAAGCGGTCCGCTGTCGGTTTCGATTCGGGAAAGTGAGACCATGCCTTCGAGCAGTTGTTCGGGGTGGTTCCAGTTATGGCTGCGTTTGGCCCATTCGCGAACAATTTTCGAGTCGGTTTTCTGGTTAAGTATTTCTTTCCAGACATCAAGGCTTCCCGGGACGTGTGGCTGGCCGTCAGGCTCCCAATCAACACGAGTGAACAGCACAATGAGATCCGGCGCTTTGCGAAACACGCTTCTGGTGGGGCTGGTCTCAGATTCCGGAGAGCGGAAGGCGTCATAAAGGTGTCTCAGGCGCGGGGACTCGGTGAGATGCGCCTGTTGCGCCTGGCTGACACGCGACAGCGCATCAAAGTAGACGGCCAACCAACCATTGTCCTTTGAGACGAGGTGGACAACGAAGTCTCCGGGTGAGTCGGGACTGGCGCCTACAAGCTCTCTCCAGCCCTTTTCGGCGTTCTGGCCACCGGGCAGGACGACATGACCCGAGCGGATCCAAACCTGGCTGCCATAGAAATCAAGCACCGGGCCATACGGCAGCAGCCTCCTGAGCCCAGGCGATTGCTCAAGGGACTGCCGGGTTTCAAGATCTATTTTGGAAAAAGCCCAATAGAGGCGTGCCACCGAGGGGTCGTTGATAAGGACATCGATGAGGCTTCCCCCTGTTCTCTTTTTCTCCAAGCTGGCGTTTACCCAATCGTTCTCGTTAAAAATGACAGGAACCGGGGTGGCAGGAAACGGATAGTTAAACGGCGTGCCTTTCTGAAGCGCCTCTTCAAGTGCAGTAAGAGGGAAACCGGAGTCAATAGTAAGAAAGGCCCTCTCCGGATTTGCCGTGTACAGGACCGCATTCTTCTGGCCGCAGTTTTCACGCAACCGGTATCCGAGCACCTGGATCAGAGCGATGGCTTCTTCGCAGTTGGTAACGCGGATTGAGCCATTATTGGCATTTGCAAGGGCCTCAAGCTCGCGCGCCTGGTGCACATAGCGGTCCAGCAGGAGCAGGAATTCGGTCTCTCTGCCACTTTCATAACCCTGGAGATAAGCATTACGGGCGAGCAGCGGCAACACATCTTCAGGCGAGACTTTTTGACTAATGCCAGCCATGCGCAGGAAAGAACGCAATGGGCCCGGAATAATGACATTATTCACCGGCCCGTCCGCTGCAAGCTGGCCCTTTTGTTGTGCCGGTGAAGCCGCTTGTAGAGGTGTGGCGGCATAACCTGACAAAGAAGCGCACAGGCACATCATGCCTGCCACGAGAAGAGCAAACCACCGAACAGGAGCCTTCATCACCGAACACCCCTTCAGAACCCGTGAGATGTGGCAGCATGCCGGGAAGCGCCAGCTCCATTGCGGATCAATAACGGCGTTACCTGCGCGATGTTCAGCGCCACTATCCCCGATTCTCACTATCGTCGGACAAGATATACCATTGGTCTCCCGAGTCCAAGGTTTTTCAGACATTCCCGTCAAGATGACTTTGATATGTAATCAATTCAGGTTGCTTCTACATAACCCATATCTCGCAATTATTGCCAGAGAACAAGTTATAAACGGCATCCTTGGCTTGTAAATCGTCCATGCACCACCCGCGAAAAGCACTTTTATTGTGTGAAATAAGAGTGAAACAGTCTGGCAAGTCGGGTACGCGCTGGTGCTCCATTTTCCTGCGGAACAGTTATTCCGTGCTATGCAATTAATCACAAAATTGACCTTTGCAACTGAGTCAGGTGGGGCGTATAGTGCTGGCGCAAGTGGCGGTCTTCTACGTTTGGCAATGCGAGGGACCATGGTTTCTTATCCAGCCAGCGCCGCGTCTCAAAGCCTGAGATTCTGTTGCTATAGTTGTGTGGCGACTCGCCTGCCTCTACCTTCTCGAAGCAACTCCAGGGCCCGATTGCGTATAGGGAGTCAGCTATGAAAGTCTGCGATCCTGTTTCATTAATACTGCGCAAAAAAGGCGGGGACATCTGGACGGTGTCCTCCGATACCACCGTGTATGACGCCATGCAGACGATGGCGGACAAGGAGGTGGGCGCCCTTGTGGTGGTGGACGACGGTGAGTTGCATGGCATCGTGTCCGAGCGCGATTATGCGCGGAAGGTGATCCTGATGGGGCGGTCGTCAAAGGAAACCCCAGTGAGCGAAATTCTGACAGAGCCGTTGATCACGATCGCTCCCGACTGCTCAGTTGATGAGGCAATGCGGCTTATCACCACGCATCGCATCCGGCATCTTCCTGTAATGTGCGCCGGAAAATTGATCGGGCTGATCTCGATTGGGGACCTGGTACAGTGGATTGCCTTTGCGCAGGACCAGACGATTGAGGACCTTTCGCACTATATTGAGGGGAAATACCCCTGTTAGCGGTCTGCGTTGACTCGCAGCTCGAATTGGAAGAACAGATCCTTCGCTTCGCTCAGGATGACAGCGTGGGACTTATCCCAGACTGCGCGCCGCGGTTACGATGGCTGTCCAGAGTGGCGCTGGGTAAATGCCCAGCAGGAAGACAAGTCCCGTGAGAACGGCGAGCGCCACAGTTGCTGGCAGAGGCATAACTGACCGCGCTGGTTCCATGTCTGTAGTCTTCGCATACATGGCAGCAACGATACGTAGGTAGTAGAACAAGCCAATGGTGCTGCTGACGACAAGCGTGAAAAGAAGAAGCCATCGCGCTTGCGAAGCGCCTGCCGTCATGACGTAGAACTTGCCCAGGAAGCCAGCGGTGAGCGGGATTCCAGCGAGGGAAAGCAACATCGCCGTAAAGATGCCGGCAAGCACTGGTCTGCGCCAGAAGAGCCCGCGGTAGTCGTCGATGTAGGCTGCCTCGCGTTGAGGGTCGGAAAGGATGGTCATTACGCCGAAGGCCCCGAGGATGGTCGTAAAATAGGCGGCCAGATAGTAGGTGGCGGCGGGCGCGCCGAGCATTCCGCCTGCAAGCAAGGCCACAAGCGCATAACCCATATGCGCAATGGATGAATAGGCGAGGATTCGCTTGACGTTGGTCTGGGTCAGCGCGAGAAGATTGCCTGCGAGCATCGACGCAATGGCGATGATGGCGAGGATAAGTCCAGCAGTTCCGGAGATGCCTGTGCCAGTCACATGAAACCAGCGCAGTATGAGCGCGAACATTCCGCCTTTCGATACCGTAGCAATGAAGGCAGTAACCGGGAGGGGCGCGCCTTCGTATACGTCCGGTGTCCACAAGTGGAAGGGAACTACCGCAAGCTTGAAGCCTACTCCGGTAAGGACGAGCATCAAGCCTGCAATGGGCGGGAATGTTGCGGAATGACCAAATGCTGCGGCGAATTGCGAAAGTTCCATCGAGCCGGATTCCGCGTAGATCAGCGCCAGACCGAAGAGCAACGCAGACGATGAAGATGCAGCCAGAACCAGGTATTTGATTCCGGCTTCGATGGAGATGGCTTCGTAGCGGATATAGGAGATGAGGACGTAGAGGGAGACGCTTAACAACTCCAGACCGAGAAAGAACGAGATGAAGTGGCGGCTGACCACAAGCACCATCGATCCTGTGGTGGCCAGGAGTATCAGGAGATAGAACTCTTCGCGGTGCTCACGGCGCTGCTTGAGATAGCCATAACTGAAGAGAATGACGAATGATGCGGCGCAGAGAAGCAGCGCCATATAGACAAGTGAATACGAATCGAAAATCAATAGGCTGGTGATCTGCCGCGGGATTGCTGATTCTGCGAAGAATAGGCTGCAAAACGATGCGACCACGCCGACGAGCGTGATTGCGGCGATGACAAAGTGATTACGCCGCACGGCAATCGCGAGCATGGCAACGATGGCGGTTGCCGACATGATGAGAAGCGGCGAAGCGGCGGTGAATTCAGCAGCGTTCATGCTTATCTCCTGACGATCTCCTGCAAAGGCGTGCTTTGTTGCACGGCGCCCAGGCTGGGACGCACAGTGTTCAGAATCGGCTGCGGATAGAGGCCAATCCACAGCATACAAGCCATCATTGGCCCGAGAATGGCCCACTCACGGAAGCCCAGGTCAGGCAGGTTCCAATGATGAGGATTGGGGCCATGAAATGCGCCTTGACCAATTCTTAAACCGTAGAGAGTAGCTGCGAGAATTCCCAGAGTAGCCAGGACGGTGAGGCTGACGTTCGCGCGGTAAGCGCCGAGCAAGACGAGGAACTCGCCGACAAAATCACCGAGTCCGGGAAGCCCGAGTGAGGCCATAGCGAAGACGAGGCCCGCTCCACTGAGAGATGGCATGGTTTCCCATAAGCCGCCCATCTGGGATATCTGGCGCGTGTGCATCCGCTCCTGCAGCAGCCCGACGAGGATGAAAAGCGCCCCTGTGCTGATGCCGTGGCTGACCATCTGGATGACCGCGCCTTCCAACGCGATCTGATTACCGGCGAATATCCCCAGCAGCACAAAGCCCAAATGGCTGACGCTGGTGTAGGCAACGAGGCGCTTCAGATCACTTTGTCCGACTGCGAGCACTGCGCCATAAAGGATGCCGATGACACCGATGGTCATCATTAATGGAGCCAGTTGACGCGATGCCTCAGGAAAGAGCGGCAGGACGAAGCGAATCAGGCCGTAAGCGCCGGTCTTGAGCAGCAATCCGGCGAGAATGACGCTCCCCGCGGTTGGCGCTTCAGTGTGCGCGTCGGGGAGCCATGTATGCAGCGGGAATATCGGCAGCTTGACCGCGAATGCGATGAAGAAACCAAGCATGAGCAGAAGCGCTGTGCTGGGTTCGAGTGATGTTCCCAGCAACTGCTCATAGTCAAAGGTGATGACCCCGGTTGACTGCCGGTGGATGATCGCCAGCGCAATGATCGCGATGAGCATCATCAGCCCGCTCAATTGAGTGAAGAGGAAGAATTTTGTTGCGGCGTAGATACGGCGTTCATGGCCCCAGATGCCGATAAGCAGGTACATCGGCACCAGCATCAATTCCCAGAAGAGATAGAAAAGGAACAGATCCATCGACAGAAAGACGCCTGTGATTCCCGCCAGAACCCACAACAGATTGAAGTGGAAGAAGCCTGTCCGCTCGCGGATCTCTGTCCATGAGCAGAGTATGGCCATGATTCCGAGGAAGTAAGTTAGCAGCAGCATGATAAGGCTGAGTCCGTCGACCGCCAGGTGCAGGCGGATGCCGAATTGTGGAATCCACTGGAAACTGCACTCCTGATACCAGCGGGCGTGGCCCAAGTTGGCAAACCAAATTGAAATGGTCAGAACGAAATCAACGCCGATAAACACCAGAGCAATCCAGCGGGCCATGGTTGCGCTGCGCGAGGCGGCAATCCATGAAGCAATGCCGCCGAAGATCAAAATCGCGATGAGAATAAGTAGCGCCATGCTGTCACCTTAGAAAGAATGCTATTGCGAGGATTGCGACTGTCCCCATCGCAAGTCCCGCCGCGTACCAGCGCACGCGTCCGGTTTGTGTGAGACGCAGGACACGATTGCCGAATACGACAATTTCTCCCAGGCCATGAATAGGAACGTCGGCTGGGTCACGCCTGATATTGCGCGTTACCCATAAGAAGGGGCGAACGAGCAGCCAGTCATAGATCCAATCAAAGCCCCAGCCGGCAAACCAGAGCTGCTGCAGGAAATTTTTCATCGGCACGCGGACACGCTGCGGCTTGTAGAAGGCGAAAGCGAGTAAGAAGCCGATGGCAAAGACGGTACTGGCGGAGAGCGCGGTGATGGTCTCGGTAATCAGGCCGCGATGGACCACCTCAAGCGGAGGCACCACGCTGTTCAAAAATCTTGATAGCGCGGGCACTCCGCCAAAATCTGGAGGAGTGTCCACATATCCGCCGACAATGGACAAGACGCAGAGCACGACAAGGGCAATGCGAACAGGTATCCCGCTGTGCGCTTTTACATGCAACTGCTGCGGGCCGTAGAACGTGAGCAGGATCATGCGGAAGGTGTAAAGCGACGTGAGCATGGCCCCGATCATGCCCGCAATCCAGAACCAGTCGCTTCCATTTGGGCCTGCCCACGACTGGTACAGGATAAGGTCCTTGCTGAAGAAGCCGGCGGTAATAAGCGGCAGTCCAGCGAGCGCGCATCCGCCGATGATGAACGACCAGAAAGCAAGCGGCAACTCTTTGCGGAGACCGCCCATGCGGAACATGTCCTGTTCATGCACTGCATGAATCACGACGCCCGCGGCGAGGAAAAGCAGAGCCTTGAAGAAGGCATGAGTCATGAAGTGGAACATGGCCGCCGACCACGCGCCCAGTCCGAGAGCGAGGAACATGTAGCCGATCTGGCTGATAGTCGAATAAGCCAATACGCGTTTAATGTCGCTCTGAGCGAGCGCGCTAAAGCCGGAGAGGAGCATGGTTGCCGCTCCAATGACGGCGACGGCGAATTGGACCTGCGGCGCCAGAATGAAAAGCACATGCGTGCGTGCGATAAGGTAGACGCCGGCAGTCACCATAGTTGCCGCATGAATGAGAGCGCTCGTTGGCGTGGGGCCAGCCATCGCATCGGGCAGCCACGTTTGCAGCGGCAACTGCGCGGACTTTCCGACTGCTCCGCCTAATAAGAGCGCAGCTGCTGCGATTGCAATGCCGCTGCCTACTGTCCATTGCGTCGCGGCGCGGTGCATCATCTCCTGAATGTCGAGCGTTCCGAGCTTTGTGAGCAAAAGGAACAGGCCGACTGCGAAGGCGGTGTCGCCAAAGCGGGTGACGATGAAGGCCTTGGCTGCGGCGCGGACATTCTTTGGATCCTGATACCAGAAGCCGATAAGCAGGAAGCTGCAAAGGCCAACGCCTTCCCATCCGAGATAGAGCAGCAGCAGATTGTTCGCCAGCACAAGCGTGAGCATCGACGCCACGAAAAGATTCATATAGGCGAAGAAGCGTGCGTAGCCTTCGTCGTCACGCATGTATTCAGCGGAATAGAGATGGATTAGAAAGCTGACGAAAGTGACGACGAGAAGCATCAAAAGCGAGACAGGATCGAGATAAAAGGCGATTTCGGGCTGGAAGCCGCCCGCGCTCATCCATGTCCACAGATGTTGGGTATAGGCATTGCCGGGAGGCGGGGACGACAGAAACGCAATGCCGATGAGGATGCTCAAAGCTGCGGAAAGGCCGATAGAACCTGCGCCCAGAAATGCGACGATGCGACGGCTTAAGCGGGAGCCGACCAAGGCGAGAATGGCAGCGCTGACAAACGGAATGAGTACGACCAGCCAGAGCAGGCGCAGCATGTCAGCCTCTCATCTCGCTGGCTGCATCCACGTCCAGCTCCATCTGCCTTCGGTGGTAAAGCAGGACGAAGGCCAATCCAATTGCGACCTCCGCCGCTGCCATAGACAGAATGAAGAGGAACATCACCTGTCCATCAGGCTGTCCCCAGCGCGAGCCGGCTGCGATGAATGCGAGACCACTTGCGTTAAGCATGATCTCAATGGACATCAGCGTGAAGATGAGGTTACGCCGCGTGATCAGTCCTGCCAGCCCCAGCGTGAACAAGATCGCCGCCAGTATCAAGGCGTGCTGCATCGGTATTATCTGCGGCATGTTTCGGCTCCTCCTTTGCGAATGCTTGCCGGCCCAGGTGATAAGCGCCCACCAGTCCGGCGGTGAGCAACAGAGATGCGAGTTCCACCCCAATCCAGAAGTTTCCAAACAGCGCGACGCCAACTTGTTTCGGGCCCACAACTGCTGCGCGCGCCGTCGCATGGCTCGATGTCAGCGTGCAGTAGACGATCTCAGCTAATAAAACAAAGGCGAGCAGCGCAGGGCCAAACCAGTTTTTGGGGTGAAGGGAGTAGCGCTCGACTTCCATGGCGTGCTCGGAGACATTGAGCATCATCACGATGAAAACGAAGAGCACCATGATGGCGCCTGCATAAATCATAATTTCAAGCGCGGCCACGAATGGAGCGCCGAGAGTGTAGAAATCAATGGCGACCGCGAGCAGGGAGACGACCAGATAGAGCAACGCATGCACCGCGTGGCGGCGCGTTACGGCGAGCAATGTGGCAATGATGGCGAGAATTCCGGCGAGATAGAAGAGCGTCACCATGTCGTCCTCTCAGGGCATCAGGCTGTGGATATCTACAGGCGGGGTTTCGCGCTCGGCCTCGCCTTTGGTTTTGCCACCTATGGCCACCCCAGCGACGCGCCAGAAGTTGTAGCCGGGATATTTGCCCGGGCCGCTAATCATGAGGTCCTCTTTCTCGTACACGAGGTTCTTTCGCTTGTATTCGCCCATCTCGAAATCCGGCGTGAGCTGGATCGCGTAAGTGGGACAGGCCTCTTCACAGAAGCCACAGAAGATGCAGCGCGAGAAGTTGATGCGGAAGAACTCTGGATATCTGCGGCCATGCTCGTCTTCGGTTGCCTGCAATGAAATGCAGTCCACTGGGCAGGCCACGGCGCAAAGGTTGCATGCGACGCAGCGCTCTCCGCCGTCGGGATCGCGGCTGAGAACAATACGGCCCCGATAGCGCGGCGCAAGGTAAGGCTTTTCGTCAGGATATTGGACGGTAACACGCCGCGCAAAAGCGTGCCGGAAAACTTCCCATAAAGAACGCACAAGACTGAGCATCAACAGCCTCCTTTACCTCTACCTCCGGGCCAGCACCACGGCCCCGGTGACTAATAAATTGACCAGCGCGAGGGGCAGCATCACTTTCCAGCCCCAGGACATCAACTGGTCAAAGCGCGGCCTGGGCAGCGCCGCTCGAAACAGAATGAACAGGCAGATGAAGAACATCGTTTTTGCGGCGAACCATAGCGGCGCGGGAAGCCAGGGGCCGAGCCATCCGCCAAAGAACAAGAGCGCGATGGTAGCTGAGATCAGAGTTACGCCGATGTATTCGCCTACGAAGAACATACCGAACTTCATGCCGGAGTATTCCGAGTGAAAGCCCGCGATCAATTCGTTTTCGGCTTCGGCAAGATCGAAGGGCAGTCGGCGTGTCTCGGCCACTCCGGCTATAAGGAACAGAACGAACCCGAGGAATTGCGGCACGACGAACCACATCTTGCGCTGAGCCTCGACTATGTCAGTGATCCGGAATGAGCCGGTTAGCATGACGACACCGAGCAGTGAGAGGCCGAGGAAGACTTCATAGCTCAGCATTTGCGCCGAAGCGCGGATTCCGCCGAGCAGCGAGTATTTGTTGTTCGACGCCCAGCCTGCCAGCACAACGCTGTAGACACCCAGCGACGACATGGCCAGTAGATAGAGGATGCCGATATTGAGATCGGCAACGACAAAGCCGGGCGAGAACGGGATAACTGCAAATGAGAGAAGCGCCGTCGCCACGACGATGGCGGGCGCGATGATGAAGACCGGTTTGTCCGCAAACGGTGGGACCCAGTCTTCTTTTGTGAACAACTTCAGCGAGTCGGCAACGACCTGTCCGAGGCCGAAGGGGCCGACGCGGTTGGGGCCATACCGGTCCTGCCACAGCGCAAGCAGACGGCGCTCTACCCAGATAAGTCCAGCGGCAAGATTGAGAGCGACGCCAAGCACAACTGCAATGACAATCAAGGGAAAGATGTATTGCCTCATGCCATACCCCCGGCTCGAGATTCGACCTTTGCTGGAGTGAGCTTTGCGAAGGCTGGCGATGGCATTGCTGCGATTGGCAGTAATCCAGAAGGCAAGCCTGCTGTACCGCGGGGGAGATCGTCACGCAAGATAACTTCAAGCTCGAAGCTGGAGTCGGCGACGGTTATATTGATTTTCTCGCCTGCATTGACGCCGAGCCGAGAAGCGTCGTCGGAATGTAAAGCAACATACGGACGTGGAACCAACTGCGAGATGCCGTTAGCATGGCTGCTTAGTTCCTCCGAGCCGAAGATGTGATAAATCGGGATGAGAAGCCATTCGTCCCGATTTGTATTTTTAGCGGCTGGAATCTCGGTGAAATATTGCCAGGTTGGGTTTTGCGATGGCTCGATCAATCGGACTCCAGGGTCGCCGCCGCGCAAATGGCCTCCGACTTCGCTCTGAAATTTGTTGACCGACTGAATGGAATTCCAGCCAGGCGTCCAGAAAAAGGGTAGCAGCGAAGGAGGCGCGGGCGCGGGGCCGGATTCCATCGAGAATGCGAGCGCCGAATCGGGGTCATCGGGCGGCTTCGGCTCATGCACGCTGATGTTGGCGAGCATTGAGGTGCGTCCGCTGTAGCGGTTTGGCTCGCGTGCAATTTTTCCGGCAGCTTTGCGGGCGGGAGCGACGAGTGGAATCGAGGCGAACGCAGGCATTTCTGCTGCCATAACTGTGGTCAGGTCATCGAAGCTTAGCCATTTCGCTTCAGTCTCGATGCCCGCTGCCAAAGAACCTTCGCGGAGCCATCGCCAGCTTTCCTCGATATCGGAACCGGGAACCAGGACCTGGAAGAACCGCTGTGCGCGTCCTTCGCTGTTGACCAGCGTCCCGTCGGATTCGGCGAATGTGCTTGCGGGCAGCACCACTTCAGCTGCTTCTGTGGTTTGGGATTCCAGGCAATCGAGCACGATGAGATGTCGCGCGCTCCGCAAAAAAGACAATGCCTCGCTTGCGGAAGCGCGACGGAACAAATCATTTTCGAGGACAATCAGCGCAGCATCAGGATTGTTTTCGACAGCTTCTATCGCTGCGGAGAGCGGACGCGCTTCCATCATAGCGAGGCCGAGGCTGTTGCATTCAGGTGTGGTGAAGCTTAACGATGTGCGATGGCCCGTCTTGCATAACGCCGATGCGATCTGTGCGGCTGCTTCGATCACGCTCTGGCTGCGGCAGCTTGTGCCGGAAACAATCAACGGGCGTTGACTGCCGAGCAGAGCAGATGCAATGTTTGCCGCAAGTTTTCCTGTTTCTTCCGGAAGGTCAGCCACTTCAGGGGTGGGATCAATTGCATGAGCAACGGCGAAGCCCAGTCGCGCGAGATCGTCCGGTGAAGCGCGATGGGTTGCGGTCGCGACATCGTCGAGTTTTGTGGTGTATGGAGAGGCGATGAAAAGTGGCCCTTTTGTTTCCTGTACAACTTCGCGAACTGCATGGTCGAGCCATTGGGGAATGTGCAGAGCGTCCGCCAGTTTCATCGGAGCCTGGCGTACGGATTGGCGCAATTTCAGTGCCAGGATCGGCGCGATGTTTGTTACGTCTTCACCCAACACGAAAACGGCATCCGAGTGCTCAACATCGTCGAGTGACGGCGAGCGCGCAGGGCCTTCGCGCAGGATGCGAAGCATGCTCGACAGGAGTTGAGACTCCTGATCGGAGATCCCAGCGAAGAAGCGATCAGGGCCGACCAGTGTTCGCAACGCGAAGTTGCCTTCCAGCGAAGCGCGCGGCGATCCGACGCCGATTACATTGCCTTCACTCAGGATTGCTCCGAACCGTTCCAGCGCTTCGGATTTGGTTGCGCTTCTGCCGTTCAGCAGCGGATAGCGGATGCGCTTCTGGCTTTCGACAAACTCATAACCGAAGCGGCCACGGTCGCAGAGGAAGTAGCCGTTCACTTCGTGGTTATATCGGTTCACGACGCGGCGCAGAGAACCATAGCGCTCGCCCACGGTGGTGTTGCAACCGAGACCACAGTGTACACAGATGGATGGTGCCATCTGGAGGTCCCATTTGCGGGTGTAGTGCTGCTTGAGCGTCGCATCGGTAAAGACGCCGGTGGGGCAGACTTCAATGAGATTGCCGCTGAACTCGCTTTCAAGAATGCCGTCTTCAGCGCGCCCAAAGAAAATGCTGTCACGCAGACGAAATGCGTTCAGGTCGTCTCCGCCGGCGTATTCGCGATAGAAACGCACGCAGCGCTGGCACTGGATGCAGCGGTTCATCTCGTGATTGACCAGCGGGCCGAGATATTGATTGCGAAACGTGCGTTTTCCGAAGCTGTAGGAGCGCATGCGGTGTCCGGTCATCACCGTCATGTCCTGCAGGTGACACTCACCGCCTTCGTCGCACACAGGGCAGTCATGCGGGTGGTTCTGCATGAGACCCTGAATCACCGCTGCACGAAAAGTTGCGGCTTCGGCGTCTGCGATGGAAATACGCGTGCCTTCCGCGGCGGGCGTCATGCAGGCCATGATGAGCTTGCCCGTTGTGTCCTGCTCGTTGCGGAATTGTTTGACAGCGCACTGACGGCACGCGCCAACCGATCCCAGCGCCGGATGCCAGCAGAAATAGGGAAGGTCATAGCCGAGCGAAAGGCAGGCATGGAGCAGGTTCTCTTTGGGGTCGGCCTGTTTCGCTTCGTTGTCGATGTATATGGTCGCCACGGTTATCTCCACATTTATTTCCAGGGACAACGTTGTTCGTCGACATGCCTGCGGAAATCATCCGCGAAATACTTGAGGGCGCTTTGCAGCGGTTCCAC
>NZ_DASQIX010000051.1:0-3578 GCF_035631355.1 Alloacidobacterium sp. | reverse complement strand
GGATGTGGGAATGATTTCCGGAGGCGGCTCGGCGCAGGTAGATCCGCCGGGAGGAAATGCGATCATGCCTCCGGGCCAGGGCGCGACGCATTGGCAGGATCACATCTGGTTTCCGACCTCGCCGCTGAAGGCGCTGAAGGCGAAGCTGCCGGGCGCGAAGATTGAGTACAACGCGGGCACAGACCCTTCATCAGCTGCGGCGCTGGCGAAAAGCTCGGATGTGGCAATTGTGTTTGCCTACCAGTGGGAGTCGGAGGGGATGGACCTGCCTAATCTTTCGCTGCCGGACAATCAGGACGCACTGATCGAGTCGGTCGCGAAGGCAAATCCGCATACTGTTGTCGTGCTCGAAACAGGAACGGCTGTCACGATGCCGTGGCTCAATGATGTCGCTGGAGTGGTGGAAGCGTGGTACGCGGGCAGCAGCGGGCACATTGCGCTGGCCAATGTCCTGACAGGTGAGGTGAATGCAACGGGGAAGCTGGCGATGACTTTCCCGAAGAGCGAGCAGGACCTGCCGTATCCGGTGATTGCGCCGCTTTCCCGCGAAGACGAAGGCCAGGGTAATGGCTCCGTGAACGGGAACGACCATGTTGCGTCGAAGTATTCGGTCAGCTACGACGAGGGCGTGAAGGTTGGCTACAAGTGGTACGAAGCTGAGCATAAGCAGCCGCTCTTTCCATTCGGATTTGGCCTGTCATATACGACGTATTCGTACTCTGATTTGAAGACGGACAGCGCGCAGAAGACAGTAAACTTCGCGGTGAAGAACACGGGCAAGCGCGCGGGCGCTGAGATTGCCGAAGTCTACGCTGAGCTTCCCGAGGCTGCGGGCGAGCCGTTCAAGCGGCTGGTGGGCTGGCAGCGCGTTGAGCTAGGGCCGGGTGAATCGAAAACGGTGTCTGTCACGATTGATCCGCAGATGCTTTCCATTTTCGATGAGCAGAAAAACGCTTGGGACCTGCTGCCCGGCGCATATCGGATTCTGGCAGGGCCGTCTTCGGCAGAAACTCCGCTGAAGGGGACGATTGAGGTGAAGTAAATCTTTTAAATTATGTCTCCGCCCGTCTGCTTCTGTAGGCGGGCTTTTCTTTTTGCTTGTTGATTAGGATGGATACGTGAAACATTCTTCCGCGAAACGCTCTGTAGCTGTTCTGTGTTTTCTTCTGGCCGCGTGGACGTCGAGCCGAGCTCAACCCTTGCTGGCGAACAAGCGGGTGCTGTGGCTGGGTGACAGCATTACGCAAATGGGCGACTACGTCACGTTCGTTGACTACTTTCTTGAGAAGAAGTATCCGGCGGACAGGTTCGACGTCATCAGTATTGGGCTGGGGAGCGAAACGACGTCGTGTCTTTCCGAGAAGACGCATCCTTTTCCCCGGCCTTGCGTGCAGGAGCGCCTGAAGCGGGCGCTCGATCTGGTGAAGCCGCAGGTCGTGGTCGCCTGCTATGGGATGAATGACGGCATCTACCATCCGCAGAGCGCGGAGCGCATGAAGGCGTTTGAACAGGGAATTGAAAAGCTGATAGCCGCTGTGCACGCGGCGGGCGCGGAGATGGTCCTGCTGACTCCTCCGCCATTCGATGTGCTGCCGGTGAAGGACAAAGTCGTGCCGAAGAGCGCGTCTGATTTTGGCTTTATGGCTCCATATGCGGGCTATGACGATGTTTTGACCGGCTATGCGCGATGGGAGATGCAGTTGCCGAAGAACCAGGCCACGGTGATTGATTTGCACGCACCGATGGATGCGTATCTGGCGAAGCAGCGCAAGACTGACCCTGATTTCTCGTTTGCGAAGAAGGATGGGATCCATCCGGATATAGCGGGGCATCTTTTGATGGCGCAAATTGTACTGCGTGGCCTTGGGATTCCGTTTGCGTCAGGAAATTTGCAGGCTGAATTGAAGACGGTTGAGGCGGACCCACTGTTTGCCTTGATCAAAGAACAGCGCGAGGTGCGCTCTGCCGGATGGCTAAAGTATGTGGGTTATACGCGCGGCGAGACGGTCAAGGTGGATTCAGTGGCGGATGTTGAGAAGCAGAATACCGAGTTGCAGGCAGAGATCGACGCGCTGCGTCGCGGGTAGCCCTAGACCGGCGGCATGCCTTCGATGATGTGCGTTCCTGCAGGGGCGTGGAAGACGAAATCCGCGTCAGTGGCTGGGGCATTTGGCTGCTCGTTGCTGAAGGTGAAGGTGTTGACGGCGCCGTCAGTCTCCTCGATGCGCATGGAGTGGATCACTCCGTCAGGACTGACGGTGATACTGAAGGAGGCGATGCGCTGCTCCATGTTTTTAGGGATGCCGGAGAGCGCGTAATCGCCGTTTTCCGCGGGAGTGATTTGCAGATTGGTCAGCTCTTTGGCTAACTGCGTGTGGCCCAGCAGGAGGCGCAGAGGCGAGCGCAGATCGTCGAGCTTCTTGGCTGAAACGCGGGGAATTTCCGTGTCTCCGGGCGAGTAGAAGTACGCGTCCTTGCCGTCGAGAACGAAGAGTTTGCCTGCGGGCTGCGAGTAGGTCCAGCGCATCTTGCCGGGTTTCTTTAGGAGCAGGGTGCCGCTTTCGACGCGGTGTATGCCCATGCCGTCGTATTTCTGTGTGAAGTGGATGTTGAGAGAGTGGAGCGCATTGTAGTGCTTGTCGATGCGCTCGGCCTGAGCTTGGGCAGTGGGGGTCTGGGCGTGAGTTTGTATGGTGAAGAATGCCAGGATGAGGATCAGGATTTGCTTGATTCTGGCACCGGAATTCTTCACTACGCTTGCGGCTCCATTCACATGATGGGTTAAGTTTGGAAAGACTTTGTGCCCGGTTTTTCTTGCCTAATAAGGGAACCGCAGGTCCCTTCGGCAAGCTCAGGGCAGGCTCTTCGACTACGCTTCACTGCGTAAAGCTCCGCTCAGGATGACAAGCTTTGATGATCTTTCGCTGACTTGCCGACCCGCTCGCAAAGCGCTGACTCGCTTATTGCAATGGCACTGTGCAGTTGGTTCCGCCGGCTGGGTCAGACTTGATTTCGCCGGTCATGTCAATGCAGAATCCCCGGTGACCGGTTTTGCCTACTGCCTGCGGCACGGCGGTCGCTTCGTAGCTGGTGTACATGTCCTGGTTATTCACCGTCGTCTTGGTGCAGTTGACGATGTTGAAGCTATATCCGGCTTTTGAACCGGAGGCGACATCATGCTGCAGCAATTGCGCGCTTTGGGCGCTAGGCGCACCCGAAGACGATTCGCCGCCGAGCGCTTGCAGCGAGCACGCAAACCCATTGGCTGGATAGTTGGTCTGGTACTGGATCTGGGCCTCATAGATGGCGCGCAGAGACTGGATCGCCGAAGTCTCATTTGCTGAACTGCGCAGGTTCAGCATGTTAGGGATGGCGATGAGCATGAGGATGAGCATGATGGAGATGACAATGAGCAGCTCCATCAAGGTGAATCCGGCTTGCCGCTTGTGGCGGTCAGAACGTTTTTGCATGAGCAGGTGAATCATGAATCTGTGCTTCTTCCCGTGGCTGCCGGGAAAGACAGCCCACCGAGAGAAATCCTAAATGAGTAAGACGCAGGATGCCAGTTCAGCGCTCAT
>NZ_DASQIX010000050.1:0-40818 GCF_035631355.1 Alloacidobacterium sp. | reverse complement strand
GACGTGACCACCACTCGATTTCGTTCATACAGATCAGGATGAATGATCGCGTTGGAAATCCCGCTCTCATCCTCAAGGCTGAGAAACACAAACCCCTTGGCAGTCCCAGGCCGTTGCCGGGCGATCACACAACCGGCGGTTCGAGCGTAAACGCCGTCCGGCATATTGCGCAGATCGGCAGCTTTGGATATGCCCAGGTTATTCAGGTGCTGACGGTGGAATGAGAGCGGATGTTTGTCATTTGTTGCGCCTGTCAGCTTAAAATCAGCCACCAGACGCTCCTCTGTCGTCATGGCAGCAAGCGGGACTGATGTGTCGGCCTCGTAAGCATCGGGGACATTCTCGAACAACGGCCCAACAGGCTGGCCAGCGCGCTCTGCACGCCACAGGGCAGTCCGCCGATGATGTTTCTCACCTGTCCAGTTCAACGCACCAACTCTTGCTAACAGAGTTAGCTCGGCCTTGCGTATCTCCGGCACTCGCCGCTGCAGATCGTATTCCGAGGCGAACGGGCCATCTGTCTTTCTGGCGCTTGCAATCCCTTCACCCGTCTGCTGGCGTAGCCCTTTCACATATCGGAAACCCCGTCTCAAAGCAAATGGGTCAGAGTATTTGCTGCGTTCCGTGTTGTTCAGATCTTCAAGTGTGCATTGCCAGTCCGAATGCTGGACGTCTATAGACAGAACCTTCAGGCCGTGTCGTCTCGCATCATTAATGAGTGTCGAAGGCGAGTAAAACCCCATTGGCTGGTTGTTGAGCATGGCGCAGGTGAACGCGGCAAGATAGTGCTGCTTGATGTAGGCACTGGCATAAGCGATCAGAGCAAAGCTGGCGGCATGAGACTCGGGAAATCCATATAAAGCGAATGAGCTGATGGCCTGCACAATCTGTTCCTGTGCTTCCGGCGCAACGCTATTGGCCGTCATACCATTACGCAGCTTTACTTCTAGAGCTTTCATTCTGTCTTTTGAGCGGCGCATTCCGACTGCGCGGCGCAACTCCTCAGCCTCGCCACCAGTGAAGTTCGCAACCACCATCGCAATGCGAATCAACTGCTCCTGAAAGAGGGGAACACCTAAAGTGCGCTTCAGCACAGGCTCAAGCAGCGGATGCGGATAGGTAATCTCCTGTTTTCCCTGCCTGCGCAGCATGTACGGATTCATCATCTTGCCCACGATAGGGCCGGGCCGAATGATAGCCACCTGCACAACAAGGTCATAGAACTTTTCCGGCTTATTTCGGGGCAGTGCGGACATCTGTGCTCGGCTCTCCACCTGAAACATCCCCACGGTGTCGGCGCGCTGCAGTGTCTTATAAACTTCAGGGTCTTGCGGAAGCTGTGCCAGATCAAGAGGCCTGCCATAATGCCGTGGAACAAGCTCAACACAATCTTTCATCACGGCCATCATTCCCAGGCCAAGCAGATCAACCTTGATGATCTTCATGTCGGAGCAGTCTTCCTTGTCCCACTGCACAACCGTCCTGCCGGGCATCGAAGCACGTTCCAGCGGCACTACTGCGTCCAAATGGCCTTGGCAGATCACCATACCGCCCGAGTGCTGGGAGAGGTTGCGGGGCAAGTCCTGCATCCGCTCACAAAGCTCCAGGTATTTCGCAATTCGAGGATGCTGCACATCGAACGAGGCCGCACGGAAGCTGTTCTCCAGTGTGTCGTTTGGCCCTTTCCACTCCCATGCACCTACCAATGCGGTAAGCCTCCCCAGTGTGTCGTGATCGAAGCCCAAAACTTTACCAGCTTCCCGAGAAGCAGACCTTCCGCGATATGTGGTTACGTTGGCCGTCATCGCTGCGCCTAACTCCCCATAACTTTGGTAGACGTACTGGATGGCTCGTTCCCGGTCTGTATCGCTGGGCAGGTCGATGTCAATATCCGGCCACTCTCCGCGCTCTTCCGAAAGGAAGCGTTCAAAGAGCAAGTTCATGCCTACCGGGTCAATGGCGGTGATTTCGAGGGCATAACAAACAACGCTGTTTGCCGCCGACCCTCGGCCCTGCACCAGCACACCATTGCGCTTACAGAACTGCACGATGTCCCAAACGATCAGGAAATAGCCTGCGAGTCCTAGTTGTTCAATCAGGCGCAGCTCGCGCTCTGCCTGTTTCTTTGCTTTGGCATACAAGCCGGGATTGCTCTTGGGCAGATAGCGAGAGCGTATGCCCTCGTCTACGCGCTGACGCAGAAATGAATCCATCGTCTGCCCTTCGGGAACGGGATAGGCCGGGAACTGATAGCCCAAGTCATTCATCTCAAATTGCAGGCGAGACGAAAGCTCTTTGGTGTTGGCAATGGCTTCCGGATAGTCGTAGAAAAGCTGCTTCATCTCAGCGGCAGACCGCAGATGCCTCTCGGCATTGATTGCCAGCATACGGCCTGCTGTATCAAGTGTTTTCTTGTGACGGATGCAGGTGAAGACATCCATCACTTCGCGCTCATATGCTGTAGCGTGACTGACTCCGCCAGTCGCCAGGAGAGGAAGATTCAATGATCGGGCAATGTCCACAGCGGCACGGTTGCGGTACTCTTCTTCGCGGCTGAAGTGGCGCTGCAACTCGACATAGACATTCTTCTGGCCGAAGATGCCGACCAGCTTTTCCACTGTCTTCAGTGCCGCTTCAGAACCACCATTTGACAGTGCAGCAGCCAGCGGGCCTTCATCGCCTCCCGTCAGACAAACCAGACCTTTGCTGTACTGCTCCACATCTCGCTCGACAGCAGCACCTTCTGCTTTCGTGCTTTCACGCATCTTGAAGCGCGTGATAAGACGGCAGAGATTCTGGTATCCAGTGCGGGACTTCACCAATAGCGGCAGGCGTACAGGTTCAACAGGATGCTGGTGTGGGAGATATGCTGGTGGACGTAATCGCTGACCGAGGTCTGAAGCAGTAATCTCTGCGCCTATGTGTGCTCTGGTTCCCAGTTTCTGAGCAGTAGTGTGAAATCGTGGCGCTCCGTATACGCCATTGCGATCAAGAAGTGCCATTGCTGGCATTCCCAGATCGGCGGCACGCGCCATCAGGGATTCGGGCAGGGATGCGCCTTCAAGAAAGCTGAAGGCTGACCGGGCGTGCAACTCGATGTAATCAGTCATACGTCCCCTGCACATACCAGCAGTTCGAACTGGGATCACGCGCTATTCGGCATGTCTGCTCACTGCTGCTACACATCAGCCTCACGTCCCATTCCTCGCGGCTCCAGTTGGATTCTGACCACCATTGACCGCTGAACCGCCATGGGCCAGCTAGCTCTGCGACCATGTATCTCTGCCCTTTCCAAAACACCTGCGCTGGCAAGGTTCCTTTCAGCGCAACACCGATGGCCTGAGGTGGGCGACATACGCGCAGTGCTGTAGGCACTGGTGCAGTTTGAGTCTGTAGAAGCTTTGGAGATGGCGGAGCAAACCGAGCCATGCGAAAGGCATCCGGCCTGTTATCGTCCAGCAATTCCGGCGATCCGACTTGCTCATAGCCTAAGAGCTTGCGCAGGCGCGCAAGTAGTATTTCAAGTTGTCCAGATTCTGGACACTGCGGCAGAAACAGCCCATGCTGGGCGCGATGTGGCTTTGCGGACTGTGCAGACACATCGAGGGCAACAATCGCCCCCTTTGGTGGATGCGCTTCGAGATCGAGCTGTACCAGCTTGAGCAATGTGCGGGCATCTTGCAGTGGTAATGCAGGCCGGACGATGCGTTGATGAGTCTGGAACTGCCCATCTGCATCTCGCTCCAGCTTCAGGATGACTTTAAGAGAAGCGATGGCATGCGAACGCGACAGCACCTTGGCAAGAAGCTGGTCTATCATCCGCGCCAGCAAAAACAGCAATGGCTCAAGCATCTCGACCGGATAATCGAGTTCCATCATTTCCGCCAGTTCCGATTCAAAGCTCACTTCCAGAGGAATCATCAGGTGTGGCCACTCACCACGAGCCAGTGAATGCAAACGCTTTCCAGCCTGCCCCATACGTGCAATCAGGTCTGTTTCATGCAGCGCGGCAAGTTCTGCCAGCGTGCGGATTCCCCATGATGCAAACGTCTCTGCCTGCTCCGGCTCAGGGTCCAAGACATCCAGGGGCAACGACTCCAGCGCTGTTGCTTCACTTTCAGGCGGAACAATCGACACCCCGGCTCGGCCACGCGCCAGACAGCAAGCAGTATGAAAGTTTTGCGACACAGCCACATTCGCCAGAAAACCTGCAGCCATGATTCTTTTGCGTAGCTTGTCTGCGAGTTGGGCAGCGTCACCGAACAGGCTATGCATGCCCTGGATGTCGAGCACATAGGTGCCGGGATGGCCGTCAACGGCTTCGATGCGCGGAGAAAAGTTGCAAGCTGTCGTATGAAGAATGGAGAGTCCCGATTCTTCGCATTCCCGGTCTCGACGCAGAACCACAGCACCAACAAACGACTCAGCCTGCAAACGGCTCATCGCTTCCTTAATACCTAAAGCACGGGCCTGGATGTTCGTGGCGTATACGGTTTCCAGCGGCGGCTCACCATCGAGCAATGCAACGGCCCGCTTGCGCAGTTCCGGCTTCTGGTGCGCTACAGCCTGCACAGGAAAGTCCAGAGCATATAGAGCGGCATACATCAGCGCACTCTCGTCCACTCCGATTGAGCTTGCCACTCGGCCCTTGCCGATGGTTTTTTCCGAACATTTACTGATCCTTCATTGCGATTTCGTTCTCGTATCAGGGTGTATCGCTGGCCCTGGAAGAGAGGCGTTTCGCCGTTACTCCACCTTTCATTGCTGGCAGGTTCACAACGCAGTGCGAGCGCCGCGCAACTGCTTGCGCATGGAGATTGCGTAAGTAGAATGAGAGCTGTTCTTGCCTGCTCTGCCGCCAGTCGGAAGCGATACCAAGTCGCCAGAGGAATGTGCAAGGTGTGTTGTGGAAGCACATCTCCCATGTCGAGCACGATGGCGGCAAACCCGCCAGCTTGCAGAAGAAGGTCAGTAGCTCTGAGTGCCTGTTCCAGCCGCGACCAGGGCTTCTCTGGTGTTGGACTATTGGGCTTGCTTATTGTTGAATTGCGCGCTTGGGATTCAGCCTGCTTTTTCGCTGGAAGTTCCTTGAGGAAATACTCGCCTCTCCTTGCTGGCAGACGGTCATAAGCCACTTGCTCATCACGTTGTACAAGCGGCAGAGGCCCCGCGCATCTCGGCTCACTCAACGGACGATTGCTTCGTCCCGGCGTGCCGATGGTTTTGTCCCGCAGTAAACCGCCTTCGCCTTTGAAGAGGCGGGAGATCGCGCTATCCATCCCTCGTGTCTCATTACGAGGATGTCGGCTGGCCTCACCCTGATGCACAGCTTGCCGGTGAAGAACGGGTCTGTTCTCTACTGATGCGATAGTCTGACGTTCAGGAATGGCAGGCTCTGTGCGAAGCCAGAGCAGCCGTTCCAGTACTACGCCTGCTGCTGCAGCCGATTCGGGCGAAAGTGCATCGCGAACATCTACCCAGGCGCAGGCTGCTCCGGATCGGGTGATTTCGGAAATTGCCGAGAGCACAAGCGAAGTCTTTCCACTTGACGCGGCCCCGCTGATCTCCGTGATGCTTCCACGAGGGATCCCGCCTTCTAAGGCTGCATCTACTTCCGCAATTTCCGTGGCAAAGAATTCCGGCGCTTGCCGTATCTTGAGTGAAAATGCAGCCGGGACTCGTTTTGCAAGCGTCTCTTCAATCTGGGCGCGAAGATTGGCTGCTGTCGCCATAGAATTGAAATAGGATAGGCGAAATTAAGGCGAAAATCTATAAAGCACCAGAATTGGTGCAAGGTTGTACCCCTAATTTTTGGAATTCGGTTTGTTTCGAAAACCATTTTCAATCGAGATCAGTCCGGGCAATGGCAGGACAGGGGAGCATAAACCCGGGTAGGCGATGAGCCTCTGCGATGGGGGCAACATTGGGGGCAAATTGCAAATCTATTTTCACTAAAAACATTAATATCAATAACTTATTGCAGTTATTCGGTAGCCGATGGGCTACCACAAAATCAATAGCTTAGGATATATATCCCCCAATAAAACCGCCTTCGCGGGGATATAAAAGGGAATCAGTTCTGTGCAGGTCCAGGGGACAGGTCAGAGGACTCGCTGTCATCACGGTGGCAACTCGCTATTTTTCAAATCTCACCAAGATGAACCAATTCTAGTTCGGGCAGGCCGCGAAGAAAGTCGGCGATCTAGTTGAACTGCTGGTGATCGCGCGCCTATTCAAAGTATTCTTTCTGGCTTTCCATGATGACCTAAATCTCCGTTGTGCTGATTCCTTCCGCACATCGGGCTTGCGCCCCAGGCAACGTGGCCTCTACTGCCCGTATTGCCGGATCCGGTTGCCCGGGCCACTCCTGAAGTTGTAATTGGCATATCTGAAGTGATTTCCTATAGAAGTTTGGCTGCGGACAATAGCGGGTGTGCCAGTTCTCGTGTCCTTGGGAGGATGCGTATCTGACTTCCATCTGAAAAGATGTCCCGGTAATGATGGCGTTGATAATTTGGAGAACTGGTTTAATAAGGTGCCGCCCTCCAAAAGGTATCATTCAGGAATATGTGCGTAGACGGCCCATCCCGGTAAAATAAAGAGATGGCAGATCGATGGCAGGCCCGCAGGCAATCTAGATGAAGCGCATCCTGCGTCTGCTTTATTACATGAGGCGCTACTGGTGGCAGGCGCTGGCGTCCGTGATCTTGATGGCCGCCGTGGGACTTCTGGACGCCTTTCGGGTCCTGCTGGTGCAACCCATCTTTGACCATGTGCTCCATCCCGGCACACTCAGTCAGCCTATAACGATCTATAAGATTCCGGGAACACACTATCAATTCACATTGCAGCAGATGATTCCCCATTACATTCACAATGTATGGGGAATCGTCGCCTTCGCCCTGGTGGTTTCAACGTTGCTAAAGAGCGTCTGCGATTATGCAGGCACTTATTTGGTGAACTGTGCCGGCTTCGGCATGATTACCGACCTGCGCGATGACCTCTATGAAGCAGTGCTGCGGCGCTCGGTTTCGTTCTTTCAGAAACACGCCACCGGCACGCTGCTCTCAACCCTGATCAACGACATTGAGCGCGTGCAGTATGCCATGTCGTCGGTGTTGTCGGAGTTTCTTCAGCAGTTCTTTACCTTGATTTTCACCATCGGAGTCGTGATCCACTTTGGTGGCAGGCTCGCGTGGGCGCTGCTGATCTTCGTTCCACTTGTGATCGGCTCGATACGCCGCATTGGCCGCGACGTGCGCCAGACCACGCGCAAAGGCCAGGACAGGCTCGCCGAGATACAGAACATCCTGCACGAGACTATCACCGGCAATCGCATCGTGAAGGCCTTCAACATGGAGTTCTGGGAGTTGCTGCGATTCCGCGACGCAGCCAAGCGGCTCCTCAAGGCCAACCTGCGTTCGGTGCGGGCACAGGCCATCAGTTCTCCATTGATGGATTCCATCGGCGCTATAGCCATCGCCCTGCTACTGTTGGTAGGGCGAGGCGAGATCAAGAGCGGAGCCATGACTGAGGGCGCCTTCTTTGCTTTTATCGTGGCCCTTTTCAAGCTCTATGATCCGGTGCGACGCTTTGCCATGTTCTACAACAACTTCCAGCAGGCGCTGGGCGCTTCAACGGCCATCTTCACATTTATGGACGACCAGGACGAGATGGTCGAAAAGCATCGCGCCTACACGCTCAAAGGCTTCCACGATTCCATCAAGCTTGAGAACGTCGGCTTCGCCTATCGCGATGATGAAGGCGAAAAGAAAGTCCTCCACGATATTGATCTTGAGATTCACTGCGGCGAAGTGGTCGCGCTTGTCGGCCCCAGCGGAGCAGGGAAGTCAACGCTGGTCAATCTGATTCCGCGCTTCTTCGATGTCACATCAGGCCGGATTTTGATCGATGGCCACGACGTGCGCGACGTAAGCATGCGCTCACTGCGCGACCAGATCGGCAAGGTAACGCAGGAAACGATCCTATTCAATGACACGGTGCGAAACAACATCGCCTACGGACAGCCCGACGTACCCATCCAGCGTGTGCAGGAAGCGGCGAAGGCGGCGCTGGCGCACGATTTCATCATGCGGCTTCCCGAAGGCTATGACACGCTGGTCGGCGAGAAGGGCTTCCGCCTCTCTGGTGGCGAGCGTCAGCGATTGGCCATCGCGCGCGCGCTGGTGAAGGACGCGCCGGTCCTGATCCTCGATGAGGCCACTTCGGCGCTCGATGCCGAAAGCGAATCGTTGGTACAGGCTGCCCTGAGCAACTTGATGACGGAGCGCACAGTCGTTGTCATTGCCCACCGCCTCTCAACCGTACGCCGGGCAACGCGCATTGCTGTTATCGAGCAGGGACGCATTACGGCAATCGGTCCGCATGAAGAGCTGATGCACACCTCGCCGACTTACCAGAAGCTGTACCAGTTGCAATTCATTGACGCGCCGGAACTGGCCGAACCTGCCCAGAGCCTGCGATGATGGGTGAGCCAGAATTATGACGCCGAAAAAAGAAGCTGCAGCTCCCACAAAAGAAGCTCTGCCCATCCATTCCATGACCGGCTTCGCCCGCGCCGCGGAAAGACTCTCTGACAAGCTTGGCTACACGCTCAGCCTGAAGAGCGTGAACCACCGTTTTCTCGACCTGCACATGCGCCTGCCCAGCGGCACGGAGTCGCTGGAAATGCAACTGCGCAAAGTGCTGAAGGAAAGAATCGCGCGCGGGCACGTTGAAGTTTCGTTGTCCATCGACCGCAGCACAAAAATGGAAGCGCAGTATGACCAGAGCCTGGTGGCCGCCTACGTCACAGCCTTTCGCAGCGCGGCGGCGCAGTATGGATTGACTGCCGAGCCCGACCTTAACTCCATCTTCCGCCTGCCTGGAGTGCTGAACGGCGATTCGCGCAATTCCGAAGAAGAGGTGCAGTCCATCGAATCGGCTGTTCTGAAGCGCGTTTCCGCGTTGATCGGCGAGTTAAATACTATGCGGTCCGCGGAGGGTGACTCGCTCGCGGCAGAATTGCGGAAGGGGCTCGCCCGCCTAAGCGGGTTTGTCGAAGGGGTGGCAGGTCTGCGGCAGGACGTGCAGAAGGCATATTTCGAGCGCATCGCCCAGCGAATGTCCGAGATGCTTGATGGCAATCTTGACCGAGACCGCCTGTTGCAGGAGGCCGCGCTGTTGGCCGAGCGCAGCGACGTAGAAGAAGAAATCGCCCGCATGAACACGCACATTGCGCATTTTGAATCGCTGCTCGATCAGGGCGGGGAAATCGGAAAAAAGCTCGACTTCCTGCTACAGGAAATGAACCGCGAAGCCAACACGCTGCTTTCGAAGACCAGCGGGCTTGCTGGCAATGGAACACGCATTACCGAACTTGGCCTGGGCATGAAATCGGAAATTGAAAAGGCCCGCGAACAGGTGCAGAACCTCGAATAAAAGGGAAGACGCTTGGCAGGAATACTCTTCATTATTTCAGCGCCTTCGGGCTCAGGAAAATCGACGCTGGTCAACCAGATCCGTTCGCTTGTGGACAATCTGGAGTTTTCCGTTTCCTACACTACACGGGCTCCACGTGGCTCAGAAGAAGAAGGCCGCGAATATCACTTCACCACGTGCGAAACTTTCGAGCGCATGGTGCGCGACGACGACTTTCTGGAGCACGCCGAAGTTTTCGGCAAGTACTACGGAACGGCGCGCCGCTCGCTGACCGATGCCCAAGCCCACGGCAAAGATCTTCTGCTTGACATCGATGTGCAGGGTGCGGCACAGGTACGCAATAAAGTCCCTGATGCAGTCAGCATCTTTGTCATGCCGCCCACGCCAGACATTCTCGCCACCCGCTTGCGTAGCCGCAGCCGAGCCGAGGGCGACGTTAGCGAAGAGGAAATCCAGCGCCGTCTGGCCAAGGCGCGGCAGGAGATTGAGAATTACCGCGAATACAGCTATATTCTCGTCAATGACGTTCTCGCCCGTGCCGAGGAGGAACTTGCAGCCATAGTTGCCAGCGAACGCATTCACCGAGAGGGAAACATCCCAGTCCAGGATAGTGAACGCTTAATGAAACTGGCGGAAGGCTGCAGGCAGGAGAATGCATGCGAGCGCATCCGTCCTGTGCTGAGGGCCTTTGGATTGCCCGGCGAGGAAAACGGCACAACCTGAAAAGCAAGTTGCAGTTCTTCAAATTGGAGGATCAGTCAATGAGTCTGGAGCAGTCGTTCGACAGCAACTTCCGTTACGTTCTTGTGGCCGCGCGCCGCGCCCGTCAACTGCAAAGCGGCTCGCAGCCCTTGGTCGAATCGCACTCGCGCAAAGCCTGTAAGATCGCGCAGGATGAGATCGCTGCTGGCAAAGTGAGCTATGTAAAGAGCGACACACCGGTGCATAAGCCGGAAATTGCAGGGGCCGATATTCCAAAGTTTGCGATTTCCTGAAATTCAGGGAGAAGGGGCTTAGGGAATAGAGAAATCCCTAAGCCTTCTCCCTATTCTCTGTATTTCAATGCTTGAATACCTGCATCATCAGCTCGTTTTGCACTTTGTCGAGCTGCTTCAGGGTGGCTTGGAGTGTGGGCCGGTCGTCCAGCGACGCGTTGTGCAGAATCTCATTCAGGCGAAATGCCGTGTGGCGGATGAGGATCTCGGCGTTCTTCAGCTTTCGCGTGTCATCCGCCATGCCCATGTGGATCTTCTCCGTATAAGTCTGCACAGCTTTCAGCGTTTGCGAGGCATGGTCGATGTCACCCGATTGTAATTCCTGGCCAGCAATTTCAGTCATGTCGTGGACAATTTCCGCATAAAGGAAACACTGCTCTTTGGGAGACGCCTGATCGGCTTTGGCTTCGAGTAGCAGGAGGGCCTGTGGATCGGGGAGCTTTTCGTTAGCGCCATACGCATGAATGCAGGGGGCGAGCAGGACGGCTGCGGTTGCTATTGCTACGAACCTCATGGAGCACCTCCTTTCGGGTGCCACGGGAACGTCATCGGCCAACTATTTGCCAAGAGCGATCAACCGATGTTTTGCCTGCCACTCCTGGTCGGGGAACTTTCCATTGGCGGCTGTCAGAAATCTATGATAGTACTCTGCCGCCTGCTGTGTGTGATGTAGATTATCGTAAGCTGTTGCCCAAAGGAAGTAGGTAGCCGGGGTTTCTTCGAGATATTTTGATCGCGCGGAAAGAGCGTCGAGCACTAGTTGCGGCTGGTGGTTCTCCGATGCGGCGAAGGCCAGGCTGCTCCAGGCATCGCCATTGGCCGGCTTCAGGCTTACGGCCTTCTGCAGGACTATCACCGCTTCCGCATATCGCTGCTGGCGAATGAAGTTCTCGCCGCGTGCCGTCAACAGCGCCGGGTCATTGGGAGCGCTCTTCAGCAACTGGACGTAGAGTGGATCCGCCCTCTCAGCTGCGCCAGTCTGCGTGTAAGCATCGGCCAGCATGGCATTGATGGCTGGGTCGTCCGGCTGCTTTGCATGAAGCTTTTCCAGTACGCTAACGACTTCATCCTGCTTGCCTTCCGCGTTCAGCACAATGGCCAGTTGAGTATTCAGTGCCGGATCATCCGGATCGCGAATGAGCGCCGTCTTAATCAGTGGCTCGGCATCGGCATATTTCTTCTGTGCGATGAGAACATGGGCTAGTCCTGCGGTTGCCTCGGACGATGCCGGCTGCTGGTTCAGCAAACGGCGATAAGCGGTTTCCGCATTTACCTCATCGCCTTCCGCTTCGGCAATCTCTCCAGTCAACAGCAGATCAGGCGGAGTTTCCGGACTGATGGAGAGCGCCTGAAGAAGCTCCTGCTTCGCCGCGTCCGGATCGCTGGAGCGGTCAAACTGCGCTAGAGTGCGCCATGCCTGCGCCTTCGCTGTCGGATTTGGCGGATTCGGTTCCAGCTTGGAAGCCGCCGCTAGCTGCTCATGGGCTTCCTGCTGCTTGCCCTGGCGCGCCAGAATCAATCCCAGTGCGAGACGCGATTCAAACTGCTTCGGGTCAGCGGCAATGGCTTTCTGGTAGTAATCGGCGGCGCTGTCATCGCGGCCCTGCGCGTCCTCCACATAGCCGCGGTCGAAAAGAGCGCGCGCATCGTTGTTGTGCGCGGAGAGATAAGTGTCGAGCAGGGTTTTGGCGCTTGCGAAATCTTTTGTGTCGATAGCGGCTTCAGCTTGTGACAGGGGATCGTTAGCGGCTTGCGAAGGCTCACCGATACTGGTTCCCGGCGGTTGTGGCGCCGACTGGGCATAAACAGGAAGAAGAGAACAGGCGAATCCGCCTATCGTCAGATACTTAATGAATGACTTCATACTGCTACTTCATTCTCCTCTTCCTGCAGAGGCTCGTGTTTTGATTCGCGGCGCTGTGTCAATACTTTAGATAGCCAATACCCTGTGTGGGACAACTCATTCTGCGTAATCTGTTCGGGCGTTCCCGTAGCTACAATCTGCCCGCCCTGCGCCCCGCCCTCCGGGCCAAGATCGATCACCCAGTCTGCCGACTTAATGACATCCAGATTATGCTCGATAACCAGCAACGACCCGCCACCATCGATGAGTTTCCGAAACGCGGTGAGGAGCTTGCTGACATCATCAAAGTGAAGACCCGTTGTAGGCTCGTCCAGCACATAAAGGACGCGGCTGCCACCTTTCTTTACTGCCGATCCGGTTGAGCGAACGGTCGCCAGGTGCGCTGCCAGCTTCACGCGCTGCGCCTCTCCGCCGGAGAGCGTCGTCGCCGACTGTCCGAGCCGGACATAGCCGAGACCAACTTCGTCGAGAACCGCCAGTTTGTCGAGTATCTTCGGCTGGCCCACGAAGAACCGCAGCGCCTCTTTGACCGTCAGGTTCAGGACTTCGTGGATGCTCTTGCCCTTGTATTTGATTTCCAGCACGCTGGCCTTGTAGCGGGTGCCGCGGCACTCCTCGCAGGGCAACTCTACGTCGGCCAGGAATTGCATTTCAACTGTGACAGTGCCGTCGCCTTCGCATACGTCGCAGCGTCCGCCGGGAACGTTGAAGGAGAAGTGTCCGGCGGCATAGCTGCGGCGCTGAGCTTCGGGTTGCGCCGCGAAGAGCTCACGGATTGCGTCGAAGGCCTTGATATAGGTGACAGGGTTTGAGCGCGGCGTGCGGCCGATGGGGTTCTGATCGACAAGGACAATGTCATTGAGGCGCTCCACGCCTTTCAATTCCTTGTAGAGATTGGTCGGGTCAGCTCCTTCGCCCTTGCCCAGTTGGTGGGCAACAGCGCGGTATAGCACATCATGAACAAGCGTCGATTTGCCGGAACCCGACACCCCCGTAATGCAGACGAGCATGTTCAATGGAATCTCGACATCGATGCCTTTGAGATTGTGCGACCGCGCGCCGCGCAGCTTCAGCCATTCCTTTCCCGGTTCGCGCCTGCGTGTAGGAACAGGGATGGTGAGTTGTCCATTCAGATAGCGCCCGGTGAGCGAATCAGGGTCGCGCTCCACCTCTTCGACGGTTCCTCCGGCCAGCACTCTGCCGCCGAACTCGCCGGCTCCGGGGCCGAGATCGAGCAGGTAATCGGCCGAGCGGATTACGTCGGCATCATGCTCGACGACAACGATAGTATTGCCCAGATCGCGCAGGTCTTCGAGAATGCGGATGAGTTTGGCGGTGTCGCGCGTATGCAGGCCAATGGATGGCTCGTCAAGCACATAGAGCGCGCCGACAAGTTGCGATCCGAGCGACGTGGCAAGCTGGATGCGTTGCGACTCGCCTCCTGAAAGCGTCGAAGCGAGTCGGTCAAGCGTGAGGTAATCGAGTCCGACAGCGTTGAGAAAATGCAGCCGCTGCTGGATTTCGTGCAGAATGCTTCCGGCGATCTCCTCCTGCATGGCCGTAAGCTGAAGTCCGCCAAAGAAGCTGTCCGCGCCACTGATCGTCAGCGCGGCTGCCTCGCAGATATTCTTGGCGCAGTTCGGAGTTCCGCCCTGCTCACCAATGCGGACTGCGCGGGCTTCGGCCCGTAGACGTTGTCCTTTGCACTCAGGGCAGAGCGCATAGCCGCGATACTTGCTCAACATCACGCGGACGTGCAGCTTGTACTTCTTACGTTCGAGATGCGCGAAGAAACCGTGTACTCCCAGGAATGCGCCGCGGCCGTCGAGAACAAAGGACTGCTGGTCGGGCGTGAGATCGTACCAGGCGATATCCATCGGAATCCCGTGTTGCTTTGCGGCCTTCTTCAGTTCAGTGAAGTAAGGGCGATATTTCGGGCGGTTCCACGGATCGATGGCGCCCTCTTCGAGCGTCTTCGACTTGTCGGGAATGATGAGATCGAGGTCGAAGTCGATGGTGTTGCCAAAGCCCTGGCAGCGCGGGCAGGCGCCGAAGGGGTTGTTGAAGGAGAAGAGACGCGGTTCGGGTTCGCGGTAGACGCGATGGCAGGTTTTGCACTCGAAGGCTGCGGAGAAGCGCAGGCGTTCCCGTTCGACTGACTCTGCATCGCGCGGGACGATTTCGTAGAGGATTTCGCCGGACTCGCGGTAGCCGATTTCGGCTGCATCAACGATGCGGGCGCGATTGTCGGCGCTTACCACGATGCGGTCAACAAGCGCGAAGACGGGCAGCGCGAAGTCGACCTCAAGCAGCGATTCCGGGGTTGAGAACTCGTAGATAGTTCCATTTTGGTACAGGCGGTTGAAGCCGCGCTTGCGCAGGTCGGTCAGGCGCTCTTTTAACGAATCATTAAGTGACGATTTTGCGTCATTTTTTGCGCTTAAAGTGCCTTTTTTCGCGCGTTTTGCAAGCTTCTTTTCCGGCTCGAGAGATACCGGCGTTTCCTGCGGTTTTTGGACGGGGAAGAGGGCGTGCAGGCGCGTGCCTTCACCCAGGGCGAGCACGGTGGCGGCGATTTCATCGATTGTGTCGCGCCGGACTACTCCGTTGCAGACGACGCAGTGGACGGTTCCGCAGCGCGCGTAAAGCAGCCGCATGTAGTCGTAAATTTCGGTGGCTGTCGCTACCGTCGAGCGCGGGTTGCGGGTTGAGTTCTTCTGCTTGATGGCGATCGCCGGCGCGAGGCCGTCAATCAGGTCAACATCGGGTTTTTCAATACGTTCGAGGAATTGGCGCGCATAGGCAGACAATGACTCGACGTAACGGCGCTGGCCTTCGGCATAAACGGTATCGAAGGCGAGCGAAGACTTGCCCGATCCGGAAACGCCTGATACCACGGTCAGTAGGCCGTGCGGTATGTTGCAGTCGATATTTTTGAGGTTGTGCACCCGCGCGCCGCGGATGATGATCTGGTCCGTCAATGCAGTGCGCCCCGGGAGTTAAGTACGAAACTTCCCAGTTTGATTATAAGGCGTGTGGCGGGGTATCCCCCCTCCCCCTCCTGGTCTACGTATTTTCAACACTTTGACGGGGGATCATCCCCTGCTATGCGGCTGATTCTGTTTGGGTTAGGTTGTTTCTAGTGTTTTCAATCACTTAGCGAGGGGTCCTCGATTTCTGTGAATAAAAAAGCCCGCTCGAAGCGGGCCTTTGTTCTCTATTCTAGGATAGCAGATTGGGTGAAATAGTACGCCAAATTTGGTTCGCGGTAAGTGGTTTGGTTTTAATGGTTTAAGAATTATTTTTCAGTTTGGGGCTTGACAAGGTTTTTTTGAAGGGCCCGCGGCTGAAGCCCGTTCTTTGAAAAAGTTCGTTTCGCGCTGATACTGAGAAACCGCAGGTCCTTCGACTCGCTGCGCTTCGCTCAGGATGACGAATCTTAAGTGGATAAGAGATTTAGAAATAGGTGAGCATGCGGTGCGTTTTGGTTGAGGGGACGTGTGTGGCGCCGGGCATCGAGCACCAGGAGTCGAGCTTTTCTGTCCAGTTGCCGTGCTCGTCGTACTGATATTCGAAATGTGATTCGGAGTATTGCTCCGGGTCATCTTCTTGCGTGGTTTGCGTGATTTCTACTGCCATGTCTCCTTGCTCGTTGTAGGCGATTTCGACTTGGTTCACGATGTTGAAGGCGCGCCGTGTTTTTCGGCTGATGCGGCCTTGCGGATCGTAGGTGATCGCAATCGAAGCTGGTCCTGATTGGCCTCCCATCAACTTTGTCAGCTCGGCGCGGAACTCGTCGAGGGAGGGCCCGTCTGGTGCTTCCAAAACGCCTGCGAGCGATTCCGCCGAAAGCATCGTTACGATATCGTCGTGAACCAGTTTTTCTTCAGCAATGCGGCCTTGCTCGTCATAGGTGCGGATGGCACGGCGGACGAGTTCGCCCTGGGAGTCATGAATCCGGACCTCGGTGGGGCGGTCGTGTTTGTCGTAGATGGTGATGGCGCTGCCACCGCCCTCGCGATTAGGCGGCCTGTCTGCTGACCAGAAGGGAGAATCGCCGGAACTGACGACATTGGCGCGATAATCTTCGGCGCGAGAAACCTGACGCTTTGTTTTTCTGCCGTGTTCGTCGTAGTGGTATGTGACAGGATGGTCAGACTTGTCACTATAGGTGATGCTCAGGAGCCTGCCCTGATCGTCGTAGAGATAGACGGATTCGGATGGCGGGTCACCTTCCTTGCCCCAAGTTGATTTGAGCAGCTGGCCGGCTGCATTCTAGATACAGCGGCTTACCCAGTCAGGCTGATTGGGATTCTGTGACCTTGTAATGACGATCCGGCCTTCGTAATCAAATTCCGTTGTGCGCTGAAATTTGCGTTCCGGGATCAGGCTACCATCGGCGGCGGCGGAAACGGGATATGTAACTTCCTCGGCGCAGATTTTTACAGGGCCTCGGAGGCCATGGTGCTCGCGTCCGAACTCGTGGTAGTTCTCGGGTGGCAGAAGCATCGCAATATCCTTTGTCGATTCAAGAATAGAATAGTAACCAGGGAACATATCCGATGACTCGAAACGCATTCAAGCTGCGCCCAGTGACTGTCATCTTCGCGGTGGTTTTCGCGCTTGCGGTGTTTGCTCCGGTACGGGTATGGGCAGGAAGCGCCAGCGCTGTGGCTGGAGATGATCCGGATGGAGGTTCCCACCCGACAGTGATGGCAGACTTTAACGGAGACGGCATCGCCGATCTTGCCGAGGCTGTTGCGCCTGATGGATCAGGAGCGGGTTTTTTGAAGGTGTCGTTGGGACTGGCAGATGGGACATTTCGTGAGACTGAGTCCAATGCAGCGCTGGGTCGTGATCCCAGAGCAATGGTCACGGCTGACTTCAACCAGGACGGCATCCCGGATGTGATTGTTGGTGACGACGACGGATCATTAAGGCTGTTTCTCGGAGATGGCAAGGGCAGCCTGGTTCCTGCCGGCGAGGTTGCGCATCTTGATTCCGTGGTGTCGATTGCGGTGGCAGACTTCAACCACGATGGCATTCCGGACATTGCTGTTTCGGATTGGCGTCGGAGCACGGTGGCGGTGTTTCTCGGGACCGGCAAAGGCTCATTCGAAGGCGGGTGGCCTCTTCCATTACGGATGCCGGGAACGGTGCCCCACATCTCTGCGGCTGACTTTAATGGCGACGGTAATCCCGATCTGGTGGTGGTGTATGGCGACGATGGCGATTACACGTTCGATGTGTTTGTAGGCAATGGCAAAGGCGCCTTTACCAAAGCGCCGAATCTGAGTTTCGTGAAAGACCCAAATGCTCATTGCCCAACATAAGGGTGAGATGCAGGTCTGCTTGATGCCATAGAGTAGAGGGAGTTCCAATGTCTCCCTGGGCGTAGGCTGAAGGTGTAGTTACAAGCCTTCCAGGCGCACGTTGTATCGGCTAGCGGGAACAGCCTGAAAACCCTCTGCATTGTAAGCAATAGTCCATATCCAAATTGACAACATTTGCCTGAGTGATAGTATTTATCCAGCTTCGAATCGAATAGTTTGTAACGTTCCTGCTCTATTTCCCACTAAGTACGTTCCTGTCCTGTTCTCCGCGCGAGTGAGCATCATCCGTGCCGGCCTAATCGGGTTCATCAAAATTTTTATCGTGGAAAATGACTATGTTTGTGAAGTTAATGTTTCCTAGAGGGATAAACAGGATATGTTTATCGTTTGCACTGGCTTTAGCCTTCGCACTGGGAGAGGCCGTTGCGCGACCGCAAACCGTATCAGCGGATTTCGGCGATCGACACGGCTGGACACCGGTTGTACCAAGCGGGATGTTCGGCGTTGGGGGAGTGGGATCTACTCTAAGTGATCCAGGCACAATCGGCAGGTTGACGGCAGCTGGCCTGAGTGGAACCCGCTTCGAGATTTCCCTTTGGGAGATATACAAGACGAAGAAGAAACCATACTTTCGGTCGCTCGATCGGATATTGGAAAAGATGCAGGACACAGGTGTCCATCCCATAGGCGTGATTTTCGGGACGCCGCCTTCTCTTGGAGAGAAGAAGTGCTCCCCGCCGCGGGATGTTTGGCGATGGGGACAACTGGCGGCATCGGTGGTTGCCCATGTGAACGAGAATTTCCCCGGGTTGATGACGGATTATGAGATCTGGAACGAGCCCGAGCTTGCTGAGTCGCTATGCGCTCGTGACGACGCTGCCAGACTAGACAGCTATGTCTCAATGTTCGCGGCGGCTTCTTCTGCTATGCATACCCAGGCAGAGTTGGATGGTCAACCGATTCGCACGGGCGGACCGGTTATTTCCCGGATGGCTTTCGCCCCGGTCTGGATTCCAACGCTGCTCGACAATCCAGGGACTGCGCCCTATGTTGATTTTGTCAGCTTCCACCTTTATGTCACGGGCCAGCCTGACATCGACAAAAAGATGAATTGGGCCCATTTGTATTCGATCACGCAGTCGGGGACGCAAGGACTGATTCATTACTACAATGTGATCGAAGCACTTGTGCGAGCGGGCCATCAGCCCCACCCGGCATCGACTCCGATTTACATCACGGAATACAACGACAACTGGGCGTATTCAGCTGACTGCTGCCGCAACCATCCAACTTTCGCGCCTTTGTGGAACAGTCTTGCCGTCAGCGATCTTCTCAACGTTGTCTATAGCGGTGCCTCTACCGTTCCGAATCGTCTTATGTACTTCAATGCCGCAGGACCTCCATTTTGCATTATGGGTGAGTGGAACTCGAAAATGGACTGCAATCCATCGGTTGCGGAGCCATATCCGCAGTTCTATGCGTATGCGTTATTTGCGTCGCCAGATTATCTTGACTTACAAGCCGGTGGTCATATGGCCGCTTCTGTCACTCCCGCGAGTACAACAGGCGGGCTAACGGCGACTGCTTTCTATACCAATAAGGCGGACAGCGTGGTGGTGATCAATCCGTCGTCGAGGGATTACGGCGCTGTCAAGATCAATCTTATAAATCCGGGACTAACGTCGGAAACAGGAGAGGCGTATCTTCTGAATAGTTCGCACGGCTGGATCACCAGCGAACCGGTCACGCTGAACTGGATATCGGGAGGTTACTCGGCGACAGTTAACCTTCCCGGCTACTCGATCGTTGCGCTTTCGATAAAGGGCGGTCCTGCTGGAAGCGCTCCATCGGCGGCGTTGACTGTAACACCGAAAAGCGGAAGACACCCGTTGACAGTTGACATAGATTCGTCGCAAAGCCAGCGTGGCGGAAGCTACATTATTGGCAGAACCATCGATTTTGGCGATGGCAGGTGGCTTAACTGGACACCCACCACTTCCTACACCTACAAGAAAGCAGGTACTTATACAATTCGTCTCTCGGTGAGGAACCAGTCTGGGCAGCTTTCAACTACCAGTGAGGTTGTAACTGTTCACTAAAGAGGGTCTTATTGCCTGAGCGAGACATTCTTTTTCCGCTCATCGTGCTTACGAGGAGTGGGTTGAACTTTGACCAGGCGCTGAATCCCTGACGACAAGACGGTCGACTGTAAGCTCGCCGACGCTCAGCTTGTTGATGTGGGCTTTGTGGGTCATCAGCTTGCGGATCACGAGCGAGCCAACAGCAATCGCGCCAATGGCGGTTGCGCCCACGGCCAATGCGCCGACAGCGGTTGCGCCGGCGGCAGTCAGCGCCACGCGGGCGAGAGCGGCTTTGGTGAAAGATTCTCTCATTGTCTGCCCTCCGCAACTATTCGACGCGCAGAGACTCCATCGGGTCAAGTTTTGAGGCGCGGGTAGCGGGGAGCCATACGGCGAAGAGCGCCACAAGGCTTAATATCACCGGCACAGTTACAAATACGACCGGGTCGTAGGGTTTAACTCCGAAAAGAAAGCTCGCAATGAGCCGGGTAAGGCCGAAGGCTGCGCCGACTCCAATGACCGCGCCGATGATGGCGAGCTGCATGCCCTGCCATACGACCAGATTGCGGATGCGCGCGCGGTCTGCGCCGAGGGCCATGCGGATGCCCATTTCCTGTGTGCGCTGCTGCACGGTGTAGGCCATGAGGCCATAGATGCCGATGGCGGCGAGGACAAGCGCAGATGCTCCGAAGATGGTGAGCAGCAGCATGTTGAAGTCTTCGCGCGCAGTGGAGTGGACGACCACTTCTTCCATGGAGCGTACGCGTGCAACAGGAAATCCGCCGCTGGCCTGACGGAGTTGCTCGGTAACGGCGGAGATGTACTGGTGTGGATCTCCTTTAGTGCGGACCAGCCAGGTAACAGGGCCGATGTTGGCGTTGAGAGCGGTCATGCCGTCGGTGACCTGCGCCTGTGGGACGATCATGAGTGGGCGCGGATCGCGGTTGAGACCGCCGTCGCGGATGTCGCCGACGACGCCGATGATCTGGCGCGGAGGCTCTTCAAACTGCGGGCCGACGCCTTTGCCGATAATGATCTGCTGGCCGACCGGGTCTTCTTTGGGCCAGAACTTTTTCTTCATGGATTCGTTGATGAGGGCGACTCCGGGGGCTCCGGTGCTGTCGCTGTCTTTAAAGTCGCGGCCTTCGAGAATGGGGATCTTGTAGACGGCGAAATAACCGGGCGAGGTGTTCATCCAGCCTGCTCCACCGGTCTGACCGGATTTATCAAGAGGGCGGCCTATGACGATGAAGGGCAGCCCGAAGCCGCCTTCCAGCGGCAGACAGCAGGTGGATGCGGAGGCTTCGACGCCAGGAATGGCATTGAGGCGTTCGCGTCCATTGAGGGCTAGCTGGGCGACGCCGGCGGTTTTGGCAAAGCGGTCTCCGGTAAGAGACATCTGCAGGGTGAGGACGTTGCGTGCGTCAAAGCCGGGATTGACGTTGCGCAGCGCGAGGAACGTGCGGATGAGCAGCGCTGCGCCGATAAGCAGCACAAGCGCGAGCGAGACTTCGCTGATGACCAGCAGTGAACGTGCCTTGCTCTGACGGAATCCGGTGCCTGCGCGATTGCTGCTTTCCTTGAGCGTTGAATTCAGATCGGGGCGCGAGGCGCTGATGGCGGGAAAGAGGCCGAAGATGACGCCGGTGAGCAGTGAGACGGCAAGGGTGAAGAGAAGGACGCGCCAGTCTATGCCGATGTTCGCGCCGTTTTCGCCTATGCGCGGAATGTCGCCCGGGCTGAGCGCGAGCAGGCCGCGTACACCGAGGTAGCCGAGGATGGAGCCGAGGATTCCGCCAGTGATGGCGAGCAGAATGCTCTCAACCAGCAATTGGCGAATAATGCGCAGACGCGTGGCTCCCATAGAAACACGAATGGCGAACTCGCGTTTGCGTCCGGAGGCGCGGACCAGCAGCAAATTGGCAACGTTCGCGCAGGCAATGAGCAGCACGAGACCGACGGCCCCGAGAAGAACAAATAAGGACTGGCGCACATCGCTGACGATACTGTCGCGCAGCGGCTCGACGGCAAAACCTTCCTTCGGCCCCATGCCTGCGTCCGTATAACGGCGGCGAAACTGGTCAGCCGCAACTTTGAGTTGAGCGTTCGCCTGCGCGAGGGTTACACCCGGCTTAAGACGTCCAGCGGCGAGAAAGAAGTGTCCCTGGTTAGTGCTGTTGGGGTCGATCTGGAAGGGAAGCCAGACGTCTGCTTCCGGATCGGAGACGAAGGACTTGCCGAGAACACCGACGACGGTATAGGGTTCGTTGCCGAACGAGATGGCGCTGCCGACGATGTTTGGGTTGCCTCCGAAACGGCGCTGCCAGAGACCGTAGCTGAGGACGACGACCTTGCCGCCGTTGGGTGAGTCTTCCTGCGGAGTGAAAGTGCGACCCAGCATGACAGGCGCGCCGAAGAGGCGGAAATAGGCTTCGCTGACGTGGATGCCGTGGACCTGCTCGGGATGGTCGCCGGTGAGATTGAAGCCGGGGCCGCCGAAGTCATAAGCGGTGACGTCCTGAAAAACGCTGGTCTGCGAGTGCCAGTTATTGAACTTGGTGGGAGAGGCAGCGGCGCCTTCGCCTTCGGGCGAGGTCAGCATGAACTGGACGATGCGGTCAGCGTCGGGGTAGGTGAGCGGCTTGAGGAGGACAGTGTTGACCACGGTGAAGATCGCGGTGTTTGTCCCGATTCCGAGGGCCAATGCTGCGACAGCGGCTATGGTAAAGCCTGGATTTTTGAAGAGACTGCGCAGAGAGTGTTTGACGTCATGCCACAGATTGGCCACAGGGTGGTCCTTTCCTGCTTCGGTTCTTAGACGGAGCGGCGGGTAGATTCGCTCGTTCTCGGCTCTTGAATTGTACGAGGGCGGAGTTAGGGCAGTTCAGTTTATTGCAAGGGCAGTATTATGCAGGCTCGATCATGGCTGAGATTTTTTAGGCAACAGGGCGTCGAGGACGATCAGAATGCCGCCGCAGACGATGGCGGAATCGGCGACGTTGAAGTCGGGCCAGTGGTAACTCCAATGCCCCAAGCGGAGGAAGACTTCGAGGAAATCCGTGACGACGCCGTAGTGAATGCGGTCCCAGACATTGCCAATTGCGCCGCCGAGAATGAGGGCGAGCGCGATGGTCGTCGCGGTGAAGCGGCGTCCCATTTTGAGAATCAGGACGAGAACAATGATGACCGCGACGATGGAAAAGCTTGTTAGTAGCCAGCGGGTGCGGTTGGGTGACGGCGAATCGACGAAGAGGCTGAAAGCCGCTCCGGGGTTGAGGACGTGCGAGATGTAGAAGTAATGCGGGATGACAGTGATTTCGTCGCCCTCGGCGATATGGTGTCCGACCCAGCTCTTGGTCCAGCGGTCGAGGGCGATGATGAGTGCGGCAATGGCGAAGAGCCAGCTGCGGCGGTCTTGTTTCAAATCCATTCTTTTTAATAGCCCGAGGCTAAAGCCCCTGTTTCTTTCTCTTACTTACCGGCCTGAAGGCCGGTGTTTCTACCTTAATTCGGTATGCTGTCTTCGACAGCAGTTCTAATTGTCCCCAGGCACCCGTATCCGATTGCTGAACTGAAAAAGCAGGCTGTCGCAAAACATTAACGCTCGTAGCCCATTTGTTCTAATGCAACGGCGCATCGTCCGCAGACCTTGGGCCAAAGGCCAAAGTGTTGGACGTGATCAGGGCCATCATCAGCATAGAAGTTCCAGCAGCGCTCGCATTTTGTGCCGTCGGCTGGGAGTGTAATGGCCTGAATGGTTCCGTTGGCCGTATTTTCTTTTACTTCTACCTGGGAGACGTTGAAGAGCTCTTTCAGGCTCGACTTGAAGTGATGCAGTATCTCCGATAGATCGACTGTGGGGTGAATTTGCACTTTCGCTTCCAGCGCTTTGCCGATCTTTCCGGCCTTACGGTCGGCTTCCAGCGCTTTGAGGGCCTCGTCACGGACTTGCAGGAGCTTCTGCCACTCAGCGAGAAGTGACGGATTCTCCGGAGCCACTTCATCAGGTGTCGGAAAGTGGCTTAAGTGGACGCTCCCTGCGCGGTTGGCGTCGGCGGGCAGGTAGCTCCATACTTCGTCTGCAGTGAAGCTGAGGATTGGGGCTACGAGACGGACTAATGCTTCAGTGATTTTGTAGATCACGGTTTGCGCGGAACGGCGGGCGATGCTTATTGGCGCAAACGTGTACATGCGGTCTTTGAGCACGTCAAGGTAGAGTGCGCTGAGATCGACGATGCAGAATTCGTTGATGGCGTGGTAGACACGGTGGAACTGGAAGTCTTTGTACCATCCCCCTTTGCCGTCTGCGCCGCTAATTTTTTCTACCAGCTCACGGGTGCTGGCGAGCATATACTGATCGAGCGGGAGCAGGTCTTCATAAGGCACTGCGTGCTCAGCGGGGTTGAAGCCGTGCAGATTTCCGAGCAGGAAACGGAAGGTATTGCGCAGCTTGCGGTAGTTGTCCGCGATGCGCTGCATGAGATTTTCGCTGGCGGCTACATCTTCGCGGAAGTCGACGGATGCAACCCAGAGACGGACGATTTCCGCGCCCATGCGGTTGGCGATATCGACAGGATCGACGCCGTTGCCGAGAGATTTCGACATGGCGCGGCCCTGCTCGTCGAGCGTCCAGCCGGGTGTTCCGACCATGGTGTAGGGGGCCTTGTGGTTCTCGCTGACAGCAACTGAGGTCAGCAATGCAGTGTGGAACCAGCCTCGATATTGGTCGCCTCCTTCAAAGTAGAGGTCGGCGGGCGGCGCGATTTCCGGCTCGGCTTCCATAACGGCGTGCCAGCTAACGCCGGAGTCGAACCATACGTCCAAGATGTCCATCTCTTTGCGGAAGTCGGTTTCACTGCATTTGGCACATTTTGTTCCGGCAGGTAGTAACTGCTCGGCTTCGTGTGTGTGCCAGGCAGCGATGCCTTCTTTTTCCAGCAGAGACAGAATGCTCTGGTTCAGCGCCTTGTCCTTGAGCGGAGTGTGGCACTGGTTGCAGAGAAATACGGCAATGGGCACGCCCCAGATGCGCTGGCGGGAGATGCACCAGTCGGGGCGGGTCTCGATCATGTTGGCGATGCGTTCTTCGCCCCATGCCGGGTCCCATTTGACGGTGTTGCGGATTTCGTCGAGCGCGAGCTGACGGAAGGTGGTGTCGCCCATCTGCTTGTCAATTTCGATGAACCACTGCTCGGTGGCGCGGAAGATGACGGGCTTGTGGCAGCGCCAGCAGTGCGGATAGCTGTGATAGATGTCGCTGCGGCCCATTAGAACGCCGCGTGATTCGAGCAGCTTGATGATGGGCTCGTTCGCCTTGAAGACGCTCAGGCCGTCGTATTCGGGTAGTCCGTTGCGCAGGCGGCCTGCATTGTCGACATTGCAGGTCTGATCAAGACCGTATTTTGCGCCGGTGTAGAAGTCATCGGCTCCGTGGGCGGGGGCAGTGTGAACGGCTCCGGTGCCCTGATCGGTGGTGACGTAGTCGGCGAGTACGCCGAGAATGCTGCGGTCGAGGAACGGATGCTGGAAATGCGCGTATTCGAATTCCTTGCCTTTCAGGCGCGCAAGTTTCTTGGTTGCGCCGAGCTTGCAGTCTGCGATGACTTTTTCTGCTAATTCCGCCGCGACAATATATGCCGAGCCGTCTTCCGTACCGAGTACCAAGTAATCAAAATCAGGATGAAATGCAATTGCAAGTGAGGCTGGTAAGGTCCACGGAGTTGTTGTCCAGATGATTGCATAGACTTTGTTGTAACCCTCGGCCTTTAACTTAAGCGCCAGAGTCATTTCTTCGGGCTTGGCTCCCACCCGTCCTCGCTGAAGGAGTTCATAGCGCACGTAGATGCTGGGACTGGTGTGCATCTCGTACTCGATCTCGGCGTCTGCGAGAGCGGTGCGGTCGTGGATGCACCAATAGACCGGTTTGAGGCCCCGGTAGACAAAGTCCTGCTCAAAGAAGCGATAGAAAATTTCGAGGGTCTTGGCTTCGTACTCCTTAGACATGGTGGAGTACGGCTTTTCCCACCGACCGAAAACGCCGAGCCGTATGAACTGGCTGGTCTGCAGGTCAACATATTTTTGTGCGTAGGCACGACATGCTGCGAGAAAGTCCACCGATGACATTTCCAGCTTCTTGCGCCCGAACTGCTCGTCGACTTTGATCTCGATGGGAAGGCCGTGACAGTCGAAGCCGGGGACATAGGGAGCGTCGAAGCCAGCCATGGTCTTGGTCTTGACGACGAAGTCTTTGAGGCATTTATTGAGCGCGTGGCCGAGGTGGATGGGGCCATTGGCGTAGGGCGGGCCGTCATGCAGCAGGTAGCGGGGCGAGCCTTTGCGGACTTCGCGAATCTGCTCGTAGAGCTTTGTTTCCGCCCACTTTTTGAGGCGTTCGGGCTCGTTTTGCGGCAGATTTGCCTTCATGGGAAAGGCGGTTTGCGGCAGGGTGAGGGTTGACTTGAGTTCCGGCGCTCCGCCGGGGTTGGATGGAGCGAACATCATTTCTCCCATGGGAAATTTCGATAGGGGTAAAACTTTATTGTATCTGGTTTTAGATAAGTAACTTTATGATGGGGGTCGCGTCTATATTGGAAGGTATTCGGAGGTCAGTTCTGGGTGCGGCATATGAAGAAAAGCAGATCCTTCGCTACGCTCAGGATGACAATAGAATTACAGCGCGCAGAGAAGATTCCCCGCGCATCTTAAAGACAAGCGGGCCTTGCGTCGTCCATAATGGAGAGATACACGGGTGGGTCTTTTGTTTTCCTGCCCGGTTGAAGTGATATGGGCAATGAGCTTTTGACACCTCCGGAACTGGATCCAGGACAAACCCGGCCACAGGAAAAGGAACCCGATATTCTTCTCGAAATCGAGGGATCCATGTGGAAGTCGCTGCTGGCCAACCTGCGCGACGCCTTTTCCTCTCCAAAGCAGCCCCCGCTTCAGCTGACCTCCAAGCCGGACGAGAATAACGACCTCCTTGAAGCTGACTCGTCGATTTGGAAGTCGCTGATAGCGAATGTCCGCGATGTCTTTTCCTCTTCAAAACAACCTCCGCTTCAGTTGACCTCGCGGCCGGACGAAAATAACGACCTTGTTGGAACGCTGAAAGAAGAGTCGATCTGGTCATCGCTCTGGATCAACATTCAGGACGTTTTCTTTCCCAGGAAGCTGCCTCCACTGGAACTGACTTCACAGCCGATTGAAACCGATGTCCTGCTGAAATCGGAGCGGAGCACGAAGTCGAGCGCGTATTCGATTGGCGCGCACGTCTTTGTGATCGGGCTGATTATTCTGGCTCTGGTTGAAATGCGTATTCACAGCCGCGCCCTTGAAAAGAAGCTGCAGGCCACGAATGTGGATGTGTCTCCGTTTATACCGATTGCGCCGGCGGCAAAAGATGTAATGGGTGGTGGCGGCGGCGGTGGAAACCACGAACTGGTGGACGCCTCGAAGGGCAAGCTGCCGAAGTTTGACAAGGAGCAGATTACGCCTCCACAGAAGCTGCTGCTCGACAAACCGAAGCTGCCGGTTCCAGCTACGATAGTGATGCCGGACATGAAAATGCCGGATGCGAATATGCCGAATTTGGGTATTCCGCAGTCGAACCAGGTGGCTCTGGCTTCGCAGGGGCAGGGCTCGGGTTCGGGATTCGGCACGGGCACCGGCGGTGGACTTGGCTCGGGATCGGGTGGCGGCATCGGGCCTGGTTCGGGTGGCGGAACTGGCGGCGGCGTGTACCATCCAGGCGGCGGCGTTTCCGCTCCGCAGGTGATTTACGCGCCCGATCCGGAGTTCTCGGATGAGGCCCGGCGCGCGAAATACCAGGGTATCTGTGTGGTGTCAGTAATTGTGGATACGCAGGGGAATCCGCAGCATGTGCACGTGATTCGCCCGCTGGGAATGGGGCTGGATGAGAAGGCCGTGGAAGCGGTGCGGCAATATAAGTTCAGGCCGGCCACATATCAAGGACGTCCGGTGCCAGTGGAAGTGAATATCGAGGTGAATTTCAGGATTTATTGAATTTGGTGCAGTGTGAAACGGCAGTCTTTGTGGCTGCCGTTTCCGTTTGCGCAGCGAATAGATGAATTTCAGGAATCGCCCTCGTGCACGACCTCCGCAGGAAGATCAACGTGCAGCAGGTCGAGATACTTGTCCAGCCTGTAGCCAGCATCGCGCGCGGCCTCGGACGCCTTCGTGATGCCTTCCTCGAGATCTTCAATAGCGGAGGGCCTGAAGGCTGGCTGGCGGGTGATTGCCAGCAAGGCAGGAAGCTGGATCCAACTCAGCATCTCCTCGAATTGCTCTTTGTTGAAGTACGTGGTGCCGGATGATTCGTTGACTCCGGTGAGCCATTTAACGTCCGGGTCGGCCCAGAATGCTTCGGCGTGCATCCGTGAGTCCGAAGGTAGATCGATGTGCGAAAGCAGAGTCCGGACGCGCGCTGCAGCTTGCCATGCCCGTTCGCCTTCCATCCCGAGCGAGGAGAAGGTTTCCGCGAGAGCGGAGCGCAGCATGAGCTTGTCGAAGAGATCGGCGCTCATGCCCTGCGGCGAAAAGCTGCGCAGCAGAATCCACGCAAGGACAGGCGACCATGTCTGCTCGATGGAGGCGCCCGGTTCCTCGCTGGGAAGCATATAGCGCACGGACGCCGGCCATGCGGTTGAAAAGCCGTGTTCGAGAAGCGGGAGATGAAGAGCGGCTGTCGCCCATGCCTCGCATTCTTTTCTGAATCTCTGGTTGAGATGAGCAGGACCATCCGGAGCTTCGAGAGCTTCGCGGTGTTCATGGGGCATGAATTCGATTGCCTTCTCACAAAAGTGCTGCGCCTTTTCGATAAAGGGGTGAAGGCGGGTATCGATGGCCGCATGTTCGTCTGGCAGTGGGATGGATTGTGGTTGTTGAGAGCCGGTTGATACAGCGCGTTTTTTTCTCGTTTTTGCGATATAAAGCTGCGCTTCTTTTCCTGCTACCTCGGCGAAGGCGCTGGCGCTGGCGGCATCGATGGTCCGATGCAGCGCTTCGTGCAGCGGCTGCAGGCGAAGTCTGGTGAGAGCTTCATCGACGCTATAGACGCCATCGCCGTGCAACGCGTCACAAAGTCTGTCCCAGGGCTGATCAGCGGTTACGCGCAACTCGCGCCAGTGGACAAGAACTGTGTGTTGAAAGCCGCGCAATTCAAACTTCAAGCCGTGACGATGAATGTCAGTGGCACGGCGGAGGTATTCAAGGCCGTGAGCGGTATCGCGATACGCGAAGATGACAGAGTCATCGTGGGCAATGTCGAGACCTCTGGCCAGGCTCGTTTGTTTTAGCTGGCCACTCACCTTATCCATGAATGCGGCCGAGATGTGAATGGTTCCGCGGGTTGATCCGTAGGTATTGTTGTAGACAATGAGGCTACGCTGGTCGTCAAGGCGGTTGGAATAGGCGAAGACATTCTCATCTACCGATCCGTGATCATTCCAGAAATCGTAGAGAACGAAGTTGTGGCTTTCGGCAAAAAGCCTGCGGTTCTTGAGCAGTGGCGCAATTTCGCGCTGATGGCGTTCTACCAGCCACTCGTTCGGATGCTCGTCCATGCGTGCTTGCTTGAATTCCATGCCGTAACGCTCGGTGAACCCCTCGATCTGGCCGTGGCCGAACATGGGCAGGCCGGGAAGCGTAGCGAGCAGAGTGCAGACGCCGAAATATTTGTCTCCAGTACCGAACTGGTCGATGGCGGTGCGCTCGTCGGGATTGCTCATGAAATTGACATAGCGCTTGAGAACGTCGGGATCGAACTCGATGGTTTTCTTCAGGTATGAGCGGTACTTCGCGTTTTCCTCGTCGCGCAGCATGTTCATGAAGGCGCTATTGTAGACGCGGTGCATGCCGAGTGTGCGGACGAAGTACGCTTCAAGCAGCCAGAAAGCTTCAGCGAGCAGGAGCGTACCCGGGACTTCGGTAGCGACACGGTCCACGACTTCGCGCCAGAATTCATGGGGCATGATGGCGTCGAACTCTTCCTGCGACATGGCATTTTCGGCGCGAGAGGGGATGGAGCCACCGGTTCCGGGCAGCGGGAACCAGAGACGCTGCACATGCCGCTTGGCCAGCACCATGGCGGCGTCGAAGCGAATGATGGGGAATTGACGGGCTACATGCAGGATGGTCTGGATGACGCGTTCGCGGACTTCGGCTTTGGAATAGTCGAGCTGGGCGGTGTCGTTCCAGGCGAATGAGGTTCCGTCATTGCCGTGGTAGATGTAGCGCGTGGTCCCGTCGTGATGATGACGAAGGCGAAAGGCGACGGCTGCGTCGGTCTGGTCGTAGTAGTGGTCTTCGATTTTGATTTCGACACGGCTGTCAGTGGAGAGGTCGGGGCCGTTGAAGCTGTATGCGGGAAAGGGACTTTCCCAACGCGAGATGAACCAGTCGGGATGTTCGATGACCCATTCGGAGTCGATGCCCATGTGGTTGGGCACCATGTCGCTGGCAAGGCGAATGCGGAAGTGCGCGGCGCGGTTTCGCAGGTCTTCGTATGCGGAGTAGCCACCGAGGTCCTCGGCAATGTCGTATTCCTTGAGCGAATAAGCGGAGGCGACGGCGTCGCTCTGGCCGCGCAGGCGCTTGATGGTGCGGGAGGCAATGCTGCGTTCCCAGAGGCCGATGAGCCAGAGACCGGTGATGCCGCGATCGGCGAGCAGACGCAGTTCTTCGTCAGGAATCTGATTGAGGCGATGGATGTGGCGGCTGTATTTCTTGGATAACTGCTCCAGCCAGACATAGGTGCTTTTTGCGATTAGAACGACGTTGGGCATCCAGGCCTGGTCGGCGCTGAATGCCTCGTATTCGTGGAGAGGGGCCTGATAGTCATGCGCGTAGCGCTTGTGGCCGAAGTCTTCTTCAAAGCCAACAAACTCGTCGCCACGGAAGCCCTGCGCTCCCCACGTTGGCGCGCCATGACGGTGCCAGTCTGGGCCGGGCGGATGGAAGCGCAGCCAGATGGCAAGCTCTTCTTCGCGCAGCACGTCAATGGCGAGAAGAAGCCTGCGCAGATCCTCTGTAAGATATTTGGACCAATGGGTGCGGATGAACTCGAGCTGGCCGGTGATGGAGTCGGGTGCGGCGAGCATAGGCGCGCGCAGAGCTTCGAAGAGGCTTCCCGCTTCCGGCGCAAGAGGCGGACGAGTGCTTAGATAGCCGGGGAGATCCGCAGTCACGTTTTGATAGGCGGTCTGGGATTTCAGGTCCTTGTCGTCAAACAATTCGCGGAAAGGAACGAAAGCGGGATTGATATTGGCGAGCCAGAGCAGCATCAGCTCTTCGAGCGTGGCTTCGCGGTTGCTCATCCCTTCTGTCGTTCCGTTCAGCCATTGCTGCGCCGTCATTTCGCCGCGATAAACGGCCACATTGGGAAATTGCTCGACGAAGGCGAGCAGCAATTTTTCCAGATCAGGCTGGTTGATTTTCGAGGAGAACCAGCGGATGGCCTGGGTGTGAACGGCAGGGTCGATTTCCTTGCGATAGCGGGCGACGAGGGCATGGCTCAGCTCGTCGATGAGGCCCATGGCAAACAGCGCACCGGCGTTGATGGCCTTCGAGGAATCGGTTTCCGTGCCGCGCGCCTGATTGAGCTGGCTGGCCAGCTTGCGGCTGGCTGCCACGTTCGCAAAGACCACGTTTCCTGTGTAGGCGAAGAGCAGCCCGTCGATTTCGAGGCCCTCTCGAACGGCCCGCGAGATATGAAACTCCATTTAGAACACCCTCCCGGTCCAGAAGCAGGTTGCAGCGGTTGTTATACCACCGCGCCGCGATTCACGCAGCTTTGCGGAGGAACACCACGCGAAGCTATGAATTCTGTGATGAGAATTGTGTCGAGAGTGGATGGGTCGGACGGGAAAATGATCGCGCAGCCAGCCTCGTGGACTGGCTGCGCGAAGTTGTTTCAGCCATTTGAAGGGTGAAGCACGACGAAGCCTTTGCCGCCTTGTGACCACACCAGCAGGAGCGCGTCCTGTCCGCTAGGCACGCTCTTGAGCGCGTCCGCGGCATCGGAAGCTGATGTTGTCGTCTTGCGGTTGACGGACACAATGACGTCCCCGGACTGGAGACCAGCACTGTCTGCAGGGCTGCCTGAGCGCACGTCTTCGACCACTGCGCCGTGCACGTCTGTCGGGATCTGCATCTGGTTGCGAAGGTCAGGTGTCAGGTTGCCCAGGCTCAAGCCCCAGTGGCCCTTGCCGTTATTGTTTTCCGCTACTTCAGTGTTTCCATGCGAGCCCGCCGGTTCCAGGGTCACAGGGACATTCAGGTTCTTGCCCTCGCGGGTAACTTCGAGGTGGATGGTGTCGCCGGCCTGTTTTTCCGCGACTTCCATCTGAAGTTCTCCAGCGTCGGTCACTTCCTTTCCATCAAGCGCGATGATGACGTCGCCTGTCTTCAGTCCGGCTTTTGCGCCGGGCGAATCTGCATTCACGTCGGAGACCACCGCCCCGCTTGCCTTGTTCATATCAAAGAATTTGGCATTGTCCGGGGTTACATCGGCGATGGTGACTCCCATGAAGCCGTGGCGCACCTTGCCGTCTTTGATAAGCGTGTCAGCCGTGTGCTTGACGATTTCTTCTGGAATCGCGAAGCCCATACCTGCGAACGATCCAGTCGGCGAGATGATGAACGTGTTGATTCCGATCAGCTCTCCACGAGCATTGACTAAAGCGCCGCCAGAGTTGCCCTGATTGATGGCCGCATCCGTCTGAATGAATTCGCCGGGCTTGCGGCGGTCGGTTGCCGAAGGGTTGGGGCGGTTCAGAGCGCTGATGATTCCGCGTGTGACGGTGAAGCGGAAGCCCAGGGGATTGCCGAAGGCAAGCACCAACTGTCCTTGGTGAAGCTTAGTCGAATCTCCCCACGGAATGCTGGGCAGATTTTGGCCGTCGATTTTGATGACTGCCAGATCAGTCAGCGGATCGGCACCAATGAGCTTGGCTGTATAGACCTGTCGGTTACTCATGGTGACGTGAATGGTCATGGCGCCGTCGATGACATGGTTGTTGGTGACGATGTATCCGTCAGGCGAGATGATGACGCCGCTGCCGAGGCCATGTTCGATCTCAGGGCCCTGCTGCTGTGGCATCTGGAAGAAGCGCCCAAAGGGCGTGTTCGGGCCAAACATGGGCGGCGGCATCTGCTGCTGTTGTCCGTCCTGCCCGCCGTCCTCGCCCATCTGTTGCTGGTTCACCTTTGAAGTGACGGTGACATTGACGACTGCGGGGGTTACACGCGCGGCCAGCGCTTCCATGGCCTGATCCAGCGAGAGCAGCGCGCCCACGCTGCTGTCATCGAGCGGCGCGGCGGCCGGGGCAGGAGATGGAGCGGCCATTACGGCTGCTCCGGATTTGATAAGCGTGTAAGCGCCCAAAGACAGAGCCGCTCCCGCGACGATGGCTGGAATGACCACACGCCGTTTGAGCAGCGACTTAAGTTTTCCTGTGTTCATTGTTGTTTCTCCCTCTAACTAAATAATTAGTTGATACAGTTAAAAATTTTTGCCCTAGATCATGCTTCCTGTTCCATCCATTTGCGCGGCATAGCACGCAGGGACCATCAGCACGACTTGCCAGATTTGTGTCTTCCGCTGTGCTGCTTTTGATTGTGTTGTCTTGTTATTGGCTGGTTGTTGCGGGTAGCGGACAGTAGTGGTCTCAACGAACATCACCATCTGCACCGGCAGGCGATCAGCAGTGATTTGCGGTTCGACAGCTGTGGCCATCAGACTCTGCCGCTGAGAACGTGCGAGATGTTTTGCCAGGTTGCGATGCTTGGCCGTCTTCGCCGTAGTTGATGATGCGTGTCCGCTATTTGTTGCCGGCACTGGAAGGCGATACGACGCGGGAACGACCATTCCCTGAATGCCAGCTAAGTCATGCTCAGTCATACGGGGAGCAGTGTACGCTTTTGCGATGTGCGTGCTTGGCGCAAAGGCCACCAGCCGTGGAGTGCAATACGAAAGACCGAAGCACGACAACGAGAGAACCCCGGTCAACGCCAATGCCGGTTTCCATACCCGCGTACTGGCGGGCCGTTTGGCATCGAGAATCTGCGCAATGCGGTGTGATAGGTCCTGTGCGCGATGGACTGCGGCCTGGACCATTGTCCATCCACGCCGCGCACAGCTCTTTTCCAGCAGATCGATGAGACAACCGGCATAGGCCTGCGGATTGCGGCAACTTGCCAGCACCGCATCGTCACATGCCATTTCGCGCTCGATGGACAAGCGGGCGTCGATCCACCAGACAGCGGGATGGAAGAAAAATATGGCGCGGGTCAGTTTTTGCAGCAGGTTCGTCCAGTCGTCGCGGCGATTCAGGTGAGTCAACTCGTGAATCAGCACTGGCTCCAGCTCATTTGGCGAGAGTTCCTGCAGTGTCCAGGTGGGAAGAACGATGAGAGGCTTCCAGAAGCCAATAGCCGCAGGGACTTTTAAGCGTTCTGAGACGCCGAGGCGAACGCGCCGTCCGGCACTGTGCTGCAGGAAAATCTCGGCGAGTGGGGGAGCGAGTTGCGACAGGTCGATTTCTATACAGCCTTTGCTGATTCTCCAAACCTGCCACAGCCCGACGGCAATGCGGGCAAGCGCGATGCAGGCGAACAAGACCCAGGTTATGAAGATGATTCCGGCCCAGACGGTTGGGACGACAATTCGTGAAGCGAGATGATTTGGAGGCAGGATAGCCTGCGCCGCTTCTAATTTGAAGCCGCCGAAAAACGACAGCCCGACTACGGTAAGAAGCGCCGAGAACCAGACAGCAAAGCGCGTGCCGGAATTCTGCCGCCCGATGAGGCGCAACAGCAGCCATGCGAAAAGCGCAACCAGCAGCCCTTCGGGCAGGGCGTTCAATGCCCGTTCAACCGGAACTTGCGCGATGCTTTGCAGCCCAAACGAGGTCATTCCACATCGCTCCGTTCCAGCATTTTGCGCAGACGCTTCAGCTCTTCCGGCGCGACGCCACGGTCTTCAAGGATGTTGAGCACGAGATCTTCGTGTGAATTCTGGAAAAAACGGCCCACGAGGTGACGGATTTCAGACCGGCTAGCCTCTTCACGCTCAACAAGAGGGCTGAATATGTGAGCACGGCCGTCTTTGGAATGTTCGAGATAGCCCTTCCGCTCGAGAATGCGGATGGTGGTGAGGACGGTGTTGTAGGCGAGGCTGGGCGAGTCAGTGAGCGCGTCGAGAATCTGCTGTACGGTGCCCGGCCCCTTATGCCAGACCACCTGCATGATCCTCAATTCGGCTTCCGTCAATGTCTCGGAAGGCTTACGCGGCACCCGATCCTCCTGCTTCTGGTTATTGGACGCGGAAGCCGTAAGAAAGTAACTAATTAATTAGTTTAATCAAAAATTCCTTGATAAGAAGGATTTGAAGTGGGTGGCATATGACTCAATGCCAAGGCCATTTGCCTGCTCCGGCATGGAAGGCGATTGCGGCGATTCCACCTAACAATGCGAGGAAAGCTGAAGCAGCAGCCCAGAGTTGGGGAACTGTAAGTTTCCCAAAAAGCCTGATGACCTGAAGGGCCGACATTTTGGACAAGTCGAGATCGCGTTCGCTTTTGTCGCAATCCAGAACCAGCTGCTTCCAGGATTCCAGGTAGCCGATGAAAGCGTCGGATCTAAGCTGCTCAGGGCTGAAGTCTGACCAGAATACTTTCCAGTCGTACCGGCCTTCTAGGAGCCCATCTTCTAGGAGTCCGTTTTCGGCGATTACTAGTAACGGCAGTCCCTTTGTGTACCCGATTGCTGCTTCAATCTGGTTCCAGATGGTTGTCATCCGAATATCGGCTAGCTCTTTTTCGCTGCCATTTTTCTGACGCTCAGTGCCGGAGGGAAACTGGTAGCGCTGAAAGGCTATAACGACAATTCCATCGCATTGACCGATTACCTTTTTAATTCCGCGTAATGGTTGCTCCGCTGTCCACTTGTTTCTTTCCATCTGGAGCGGTGACAGGCCTGCGGCCTCGAGCGAGCGGAAGATCAAGTCTGTTGCCTGCAACTGCGTGGATGAGGCTGCGCTGCCGACGCTGATGTAGACCCTGGGTTTCATGCCGCCTGCACAGTGTAGCGGTTCGGCTGACAAGTGAGAAGGAGGTAAATGCGAGGCTATTTTGACAGTTTGGCGGTATCCAGGCGTCCACCCCGGATCCATTCCAGAATGGTTTGATATTGAGGACTAGATTCATTTCCGTGCCAACGCTGGCCGCCGTTGTGCGTGGCCAGATAATCGCCGACATTGCCTGCACTGTCGGTTGGTCGCGTAGGCTTAATCAGAATCAGGCTCTGCGTTGGACTATTGATGTCAACAACGCGCATCGCATATTTGTAATTTTCCTCGCTGTCCTGGTCTGAGAAAACACCAGCGGCATTGGGCGGCTGCAACTTGAAGATTACATGGCTCGCATGGCAGAAAACGCAGGCTTTGCCATCAGGTCCCGGTGTTGCGAGGATGGGTTCAATCTTAGTGACAAAGTAATTGAAGTCGAGCACAGAGCCAGGTTGAACGTCTTTCAAGGCTTCGTTGAGGTTCTTGCCCTGGAGAACGCGAGTGGCGATAAGCTTCAATCGCGGATTGTCAGAGTACTGTAACTGATCCATCGCCGCGTGGAAGTCGGTGCGCTGCTCGACACCCTTCACCTTGCGGAGCGTATCAAGCGCTGCGGCGCGCACATTGGCGTCGCCGTGCAGGACGCTCGCCATCACCGTATCCAGCACAATGGGATTTTCCAGAGGCTCCTGGATCTTCCTGGCCGCCAGATTTCTGTTCAGAAAATCCTGATCCTGCGAAACCGCACCTCCGGAAACGCCCAGATGCCGGGCCATGAATTTGGGGTCACCTACTTCCTGCATGAAGATGCCCTGCGCAGACACGTTCAAGTTTGCATATGCCTTCTTCAGAATCGGGGCCATCTGAGGATTGTTCAGGAAATGCTCAAGAGAAGCCTGAATGGCGGCGCGCTGCACATCCGGGTCGTACGAATCCAGCCCGGCCAGCACCTTTGCCTGCAGCTTCGGGTCTTTCATCAATTCGTTAAATGAGGAGGCAGCATTCAGCACCTGCGCATAGTTTGCTGGTGGAGGGTTCTGTTCCATCAGAGATCGCAACGCATTTAGAACATCCGTTTGCTCTTCCCATGGCGAGGTGTCCGGCAGCGAAGCTAACAGTGGAAGCACGACGGCCTGACTGTCGGGGTTTCCGTGTTGCAGGATTTCGACAACCTTGTTGACAAGTTGAGGGTCAGGCGCGCCGGCAGCGTCAAGGTTCAAAACCCCACGCTGGCCATTCTCGTAGACATAACGCACAGTTTGCCGTACATCTTTGTTCGGGTCTTCCGATAACTCCAGTGCAGCAAGCGTGAAGCTAGCGTCACCTGCGCCGCTGAGCGTGCTGCCTGCTTTCAGGACTTCCATTTTCATCGAGCTATCAGCGCCCTGGAGACACGCCAGGAGAGCGTCCTCTAATTCAGGGCCGGAGCTTTTGAAGAAGTGAATCAGGTCGCTGTCATTGCCGATGCGCGTCTGGAAGAAACTGTTGTGAACGTCATATCTGAAATCAACCGCCTCGCGATAAGGCGGATATTCATAGCCTGGACGATGAAGATCAGGGACGCCAGTCACATATTTCGTCAGAACAGCGGGCAGGCCAATCGATACGGTATTTGATTTAATTTGCGGCAGCGCATAGTGGCGAATGTGGAAGTCCCACAGAGCATTCAGCACTCCTTCTCGGCCCAGTGGCGTTCCCTCACGCAGGACCTTGGCCAGCACCTGCGCCTGGTCTCGCGCCACGGCTTCGTAGCCATCGTTGATGCGGTCCTTATCTTCTTCCTGCGCGCTTGTCCGAATCCATGCCGAAAGGTATCCCGTATTCTCGTCGAGCACGTTATAGACGCTCTCCTGTATAGCACGACGAACCATGGGATCAGTCTCAGTATTCAGCCGCGTAGCCAGCACTTCGAGCGTGCCACGACGGACTTCCGGTTTATCTACCTGCCAGTAGTACCAGCGCCAGATTCCCGACGCAGCTTCAAGCCGAACGAAGGGAACAGGATCATTTAGATCGCGCTCCAGCGCAGCTAATAAGTCAGGATCATCGGTCAGCTCTCTAAAGTGTTGATTGAATACCCTCGCCGCGCCCCAGCGTGTGCGCGCATTGGGCGAAGCTAGCGCTGCGGCGAGTAATTTGCGACCTTCGGGCGCATAGTCCTGCCGGCGCGACAACACCATGCGAATCGCATAGGCCGAGCTGATCTGCACCATCTTAGTGGGGTCGCCCAATCCCTGAATGAGGACGGGCATTGCTCCGGGATCGGCCATGTGTCCTAGCGCGCGGGCTGCGGCTTCGCGGGCCAAGGGCTGGTCACTCTTTGCCAGCACATTGCGAATCTGCTTTAACACGGGCTCAGGAGCTAGGTCCCAGAATTGGTCGAGCTGCGCCAGAAGCAGCGGCAGGTCATTTTTTGCGAGCTTGGTTGGAGGCATAGGATATGCCGCGTTCCAGTTTTTTGCGACGGTATTGCCGGGGTAAAGCGTGGACAATGCCATCACGGCGAACTGCGTAGCGCGGAAAGGCGTGTTGAAACCCTGATAGACGGGATCGCCCTCCCAACTGCCTTCCTGACGTTGTGCGGCCATCATTGCCTTCACCGCGCGCGCCAGGTGTTCGTCGGTTTCCGGGCGCCGTCCGGCGACGGCCAGAGCATAGACCGCGTTGTACGAGATGAAATCCGCAGTCTTTGCGCTCTTGTCGAAGGGGTAGGGCCATGCGCCTTCAGGTGTTTCGTACTGGTAGAGCTTGTCGATAAGAACATCAATTTGCGCAGCATACTTCGCGCGGTCCACGGTCGCCAGCAGCAGGATCTTCCAGTCCAGATCGATGACATTCTTGGGCTCATAAGCCAGCGCCATCTGTTCCACGCGATCGCGCTCGGTAAGCCAATCCTGCTGATGAGTCCGCTGATAAAGCATGTCAAAGGTCTGCCAGCTTTGCGTGGCTATTTCAAACGGGCTTACATCCGGCTCGCAGCCATCCGGCTCATCTCCGGGCAGCTTGGTCAAACCTTTGTAGTGGATTTTCAAATAGTTGGCATAAGGTATGTCGAAGTTTTTGCGCGGTGGATCGTGGGTGACATTCTGTTCAAACGAATGCTCAATCAGCGGCAGACGGCTGGAGACCGTGCGGGCGGTATAAATCACGCGTACCCAATTGGTATTCGGCTCTCCATATAGAGGCCGGGCATTGTTGTAGATGCGGTCGGTCAGAAACTCCAGCGAGGAACGCTGGGTAGGGGCATAGCCGTTATGTACTGCGGTCAGATATCCGCGCGTAGTGAACTGCGATGGATGGCACGCGATGCAAAGCTGCGTTTCAGAGTGCTGCATTGTGGTGCGCAAGGACACTGCACCGCGACGGGGCGTATTCGACAGCCACGAATCGCCCATATTGATGAGGAAATCCATGCCGGCGCGAACGGCGTCATGCGGATTGGAATATGGCGGTACCCCATATTCGTAGGTGTGCAGTTGATATGCCGGATGATTCGCCGCCACGCGGACGTAGTACTCCTGTCCTGGCTGCAGAATGCGTGTGCGGAACTTATAGAGTCCGGGATAATTTTGCGTTGCCTCGATCTGGTAGACAAATTCACCTGTGGTGAAGGGAACTACATCGGGCTGTCCCGCTGCGTCCTTGCCCAACTGAAAAATGTCTACGTCAAACGGAACATCGCGGTCGGTCACGTTCAATACGAAGTAGACGAGCCGCGGTTGTTTTTCTCGAAATGTGAAGCGAAACCACTGGAAGCCCTTGAGCATCGCCGCGTAGGCGTCTTCGCTCTTCGATGGAGCATAGGGCCGCTCGTCATCGCTGCCGTATATCGTCTGTCCCAAGTCAAACTGCTGTGCGTCTTGCCACGTGTCATTTGGAGCAGCCGCAATCACTCCGGGAAGCAATCCAGGCTTCATATCCGGGGACTGCAGAATTTTGTGCAGCGAGGCGCTTACCTCAGGAATATGTACATTGGAATCTGCCGAAAGGCTTACGGTTAGAGGGCCTGAAGCACGGGGCCGGAGCGTCAGGTAGAAATCACTATCCGCCTCATGCAGCCACTTGGACTCAAGCTCTCCCTGAGCGTCCTCTACGGTGACCAGCACCGCGTCTTTTCCCTGGAGCTGCGCAAGGTCTTTTACCCCAAGGCTGAAGGCGTAGAGGGAATCCGGACGCGCAGTGCCCAGCTTTATGTTCTGTACTGAGGGAGGCGCGGTTTGATCAGCGTGAACTGGCCGTCCAACATACAGGAGCAGACCCGTAATCGAGGCGCAGACGAAAAGCGATAGCACAAACCAGCGCCGATTTCTTGCCAAGACGCCCATGTTTTCAGCCCTAAGTATGTGAGAACAAAGTGGGCACACCTTAACCCAGCATCAAAACATAAACTATATACCGATTAATGCGAAGCGGACTTACTTAGACCACGAGAGCACTAGAGAAAATGCAATGAGATTCCCGTATAGCTGGTCACGCGGCGTCTCTTAATTCGACAGATTTTGGACGGGAACTTCACGACAGCCAAACATGAATTTCCGTAGTGTGGTGCAAAGGAGCTTGAAATCCATGCATTCCACACTTCGTCGTATCGCTATAGCTCCCGCTTTGATCATGGCTGCCGCTTTGGCAGCAAGCCCTGCGGTAGCGGAAACAACTACTATCAAGGTTCCCTTTAGCTTCGAGGCCGCTGGCAAGACCTTTCCTGCCGGCGACTATTCGATTTGTCGTGATGATAGGGGCAGCTTCGTGACGCTGGCTTCCAAGGGTTCGTCCCGGAGCTTCAGCACCATTCTCGCTGCGGGTACGTCCAATCCACGGGAATATAAGATCGCGTTGAATTTTGACCTGGTCGGCCAGACCCATCATCTACAGTCAATTCAGTATGGGACGATGATCACAAATAAACTGGACAGGAAAGCACTGGAGAGCGAACGCGAACGTGGCCCAGTAGCGCATCCCGGTGACCTCTAGATCTGAATTCCACCCACTCGCGAGCTTAGTCCAAACTGTGAGCCTGCGT